>JANWJG010000089.1 GCA_025449485.1 Nitrosotalea sp.
TACTTGTGTTTCTTTGCGGTAATTACACACCAGTAAATGAATCCTGGTATCAATCCTACCATCAATGGTATGTATACGCCCGCTTGACTCCAATCTTGCATATCTAAATTACCTAATCAACAAAAAACTTGCATAGTATTTAAATCCATCTTTCAGAAGGCAAGTCACAACTAGATCGCATAATTCTCAAGATATTCACGGTTCTTTAAATAAAACTTGAGCGTGACTTGTAATCAAGACTTGGAGATTATAATCGAACCGTGGAACCAACTTGTCATTCATGAAGTATTAGAATTAAGATTTGAAGACTGGATAACTCAGATAATTGCTAGTGCAAGATCAGCAGGAGGTGGCATACCTACCATCTTTTGGGCAGGCGGAGTGTCATTTCACTTTGCAACATTTCCGGATACAGATACCATAGTTCAAGAGAAACTAAAAGGCAGAATTCATTATTCATCAGTTACATTTGCAATAAAAGAGAAATTTGAAAAACAGATCATACGTGAAGGCGGAGCTGTTAATTTTACAGATGTAAGCCACAATGAAATATTTAGCAAGTTAACAGAAAGACTAAGATCGCAATCAAAGTTTCAAAATAGTTACTGAGTTTTTCGTGATTTACGCAAAACCAAGAATCCTCCTACTACGATAAGTGCAATACCTCCTATAAAATACGGAGAAGGATATGGTGCTATCGGAAATAGAAAGATACCAGCTGTAATCATGGCAAGATAAACAAACATTGTCTGGTCTAGATCAAATACCATTCAAGGTTTACTACTTTTTTCCATACTATAAAGAATGCTAATGGAGTGTTTTGTGCATATCAAGAGAAAAAATCATTCAAAAAAACAATGGATTTCAGATCTTTATGTTACAAAACAGATTACTTGATCCAAGTCAAAAACATGACAATGACTGAAGTCCCCATTATTCCAACAGTTATCCAACCTGCAATGTTGGATATTTTGCTATTAGTTCTGGTGCCAAGGGTTTTGGTGTCGTTACCAATTTTCATAATGACGACAAGTAGAGGAACCGCAATAATTCCATTTATCACTGCTGCATATATCAGGGCTTTAATCGGATCAACATTTGCAAAGTTTACCCAAAGCCCGACTAGTGTAGATACGGCAATAATCAAGTAAAACCCTTTTGCCTGCTTGAATTTCTTACTGAGACCTTCTTTCCATCCAAACTCTTCTGATAACGCATATGCAGAAGAGCCTGCCAAGACAGGGATTGCAAGCAATCCTGTGCCAATTATTCCCAAGGCAAAGATGGTTTTTGACAACTCCCCTGCGTGTGGGAATGTTTTTACAAGTGGTTCTAGTGCCTGTGCAGCTTGATCTGCAGTGGATATGTCTGTCAATCCATGAGCATGTAATGTTCCCGATGTTGTAATAATGATAAACCACATGATTGCTTGAGAGAATCCCATGCCAACTGCAACATCTTTTCTCATCAACGAGATTTCCTTTTTTTCAGTCTTTGGCGTTCCTTCTCCAATTTCTTTTATCTTATTTTTTGCGACATCTTCCTCAGCTTCCTCAGAGGTTTGCCAAAAAAACAGATATGGTGATATCGTAGTTCCAAATATTGCGACGAATATCATTACAAAAGATGGAGTAAATTCAACGTGAGGGATTATGCTTGAAACTAGTATCTCATTCCAATTTCCTCCAACAACAAATGCTGTAATTACATAAGCTAACAAACTCAAAGTTAGATACTTGAGTATTGTCACATATTTCCCATACGGGATGAAAATTTCTGCGCAAATAACAAGTGCAGTAAAAAGAACAGTTACAATAACAATTGGCAACTGAGGTAAGACAAGTTTTACGGACGCAGACATTGCCCCAATATCCGCACCAATGTTTATCGTATTTGCAACAAGAAGAAGACTGATGATTGGGTAAACTGCTTTTTTTGAATATCTTTTTTTCATGATACCTGTAAGACCGTTTCCAGTAACAAGTCCAATACGTGCACACATTTCCTGAATCGCTATCATCAAAGGTAGCTGAAATAATGCAAGCCAAAGAGTCCCAAAACCAAATTGTGCTCCTGCTTGAGAATATGTTGCAATTCCAGATGGATCGTCATCTGATGCACCTGTTATCAATCCAGGCCCTAGACTCTTGAAAAAGGATTTGACCCCATCAAGCAAAGAAATTCACCACATTTAGTACTTGATGTATCAAATTAACACATCTGTCCTAGTAACAAGGGGTAATTAGATAATCGTGAAAATCATTTGGCACCCAAAAGCGCAACTGTTTCAGGATCATTGTCAATCTCAATTGCAGTTCCAGAATCTTCTGCTGGATTTAATGAATACACTGCATGCGGTTTGAACATTATCAACTCAGGTTGACTTGTATTAGAGATTCTTTCAAATACCTTTGAGCAGGTCTTACCAGTAGTTGATCTAGATATGGTATCAATCATCTGTGCCTTTTCTTTTTCATTTTTGATAAAACTCACTTTTCCTTTCATTTGATATCCTTTTAGATTCTCTTTATCAAAGACTGCTACACTTATCCATGGAACATTTATGAAATTATAATGAGATTTGTGCTTGAAGAAATCAAGCCAGTAAATAGCATCTTCAGTAAAGTAAAAGGCAGTTCTTGGCGACAAGTTACACATTCCATTTATATCTATTGAACCAACTACAATGAACTTTTGGGCAGACATCATTTCACTGACTTGTTTTGGAATAATAACCATCGATGTAATTGCTCCAGCATTTAATTAAAGTGAAAACCTAATTATCTCTTATGATAATTACAGACAATCATCAGTTCTAAATGATTATCAGTATTGATAATTGTCATTTAGTTAAAAAGACAAAATATTCATCAAAACAGTAATGAAATCAATCGTTTTATTTGTAGCTCTAGTTTCTGTACTAGCATTTAATGCTGCATATGCAGATTCATCATCAGTCAAAATGAAAGGATCAGGAGTTGCATTACTAAATGGAGACTCGCCAAAAATGTATTCATCAAGTCTTAGTATTCAGTTACATAATCAAACAACAATTGACAGCGGTTATGTAATAATAAGTGCAGAACAGTCCACAATAATCGCAAAAATATCCCCAGACAAATGGCAAATTAATTACAATAGTGATGGCTCATTTCATGCTACAGGACCTGCAACATCAAGGCAAAACGTATCATATGATTTGGCTTTAGATGGTAATCGATTACTTTCGTCAAAAGCAGGCTCCCTATGGAAAATAAGTGCAGAAATGATAGGTAATGGTAAAAATTATCTCTTAGAGTACCTCGCAAGCGGAAAAGATCCACTTGTAAACGTAGCATCCCCTCCATCTGCAAGTGTAACTATTCCAAATGGTAACTCGGCACAATCTAGCATTGGGTTCTTTGTTCCACTCAACTCAGAAATTTTAAGAGGTACAACAGTAACATGGCAAAACCAAGACAACATAGGACATACCATTCAGAGCATAAATGATCAAGGCACTATCATTCCAATGTTTAACAGTCCTGTTCTAAAGACAGGTGAGACGTTTAGTTACAAGTTTGACAAGCCTGGAGTATACCACTATTACTGTTCCATACATCCTTGGAGAATAGGTGTAGTAACAGTATCATAGACAATGATCTAGACTCTACAATAATTTACTTAGTAATCGTGTTCACTAAATTCGGCACCAAGTGCTATACTCATTATTGTAGTGTTTGGAGTTGTTTTGCATTGCATTGCAAGGTTTGGTAGAAATTGATGAAATATTTGTCTTAAGAGATACTCGGTGAAAAGAGACCATTTGATTCCAAGATTGTGTTGTATTATGAAATGATGAATGCCACCCTCAATTCTATGATCTGATGTCATACCAGATGCACGCATATAGTCTTCAAGCGCTTCAATTGCTCGTTTTAGATCATAGTTTCCTTTCATAAACATGACCCAATCTTTAATCATTGGAACCATCACATCAATAATTTTGTTTATTTCATCACCCTTCATCTCATTACCAAGTATCTTGAGAATTTCTTTTGGTACCGGAATTATTCCTATTTTATCTGCAAACCTATCCCATTTCACATATTTTTCCAAGATTTGTTTTACAAGCACGTTTTGTGAAACTTCCTTTTGCATGGCCTCTGTTTCCAATTCATTTACAATATATTCAGGAAGCCTATAGCTAATGCTTCTTGTTTGTTCGTGTTTTGTAGGATGTCTCTGCCTTTTGACAGTCATCTTTTTTTCTATAGTTACGTTGGTAATAAGACTAACTAGTCAGGCATTCAGAGATTTTACTCAAAACCACATATCATCGTGTCATTAAACATGTGAGTATCAGGCTTCATCATTTAGCAGTTTACGAATTTTTTTTAACTCTTGTTTGCGCTTTGTATCAGGTTTTGGGTACATCATTTTAAGTTTGTTTAGCATATCAAGAATGATTTGAGAAATAATCAAATGCGCGTTTTCTTTATCATCTGCCGGAATTACATACCAAGGTGAATCAGGAAGGCTTGTTGCGGCTAGGCAATCTTCATAAGCTTTCATGTATTGCTTCCAGAATTTCCTTTCCTCAACATCGGCAGTACTAAATTTCCAGCTCTTCTTTTGATCGTCAATACGTTTGAGAAAACGTTTTCGCTGCTCCTCTTTTGAGATATGGAGGAAAAACTTGATTATCCTAGTTCCATTGCGATGTAAATGACTCTCTAGATCTATAATTGAGCGATACCTATCTTGCCAAACCGTCTTTTTGTTAGATCCATCCCAAAGTCCTTCGCTATCGAGGATCTCAGGATGGATACGGACTATCAATACTTCCTCATAATGAGAACGATTGAAAATACCAATTTTTCCTCGTTCAGGCAAGCATCTAATCTCACGCCATAGATAATCATGCTCGAGTTCCTCAGCACTGGGATGTTTGAAACTGAAGACTTGACATCCTTGCGGGTTGATACCAGACATTACATGTTTGATTGAGCTATCTTTTCCTGCAGCATCCATTGACTGGAAAATCAACAATATGGAGTACTGGTTATGCGCATAGAGAAGATTTTGTAATGAGCTTAGTTCATCAATATGTTCACCAAGTAACTTCTTGTACTCATCTTTTGATTTACAAACAGGTTTTACAGCCGTGGGCCATTTGTCAAGTTTGACTGTTTTTCCTGGTTGTACAAGATAGTCTATAGAATTGATTTTCATTTACCTATGGATTTATTCTTGCCTAGATAATTATAGATATCTGATTTACAAAATCACTTTTTTAGTAATTTGTACTTTGAAAAGTAACACCTCGTGTAACTGCCAAGAATTCTATAAACCTAATTTATGATCTCTTTGTCTATTCTCCCGTCTTTTATTACAATTGTCCTGTCAGTTAGCTCTGCAAGTTCTGGATTATGAGTGACCATTATTATCGTACGTTTGAATTTGCGTGATAATTCATTTAACATGGAAAATATGTCTTGGCCTGTTTTTGTATCTAAATTTCCAGTTGGTTCATCTGCTAGAATTATAGAGGGATTGTTAATCAAGCATCTTGCAATTGCAACCCTTTGCTGTTGTCCTCCACTCAAGTTAGCAGGCTTTTGTTTTGCTTTGTCAGCGATTCCCAAGTACTCTAAAATTTTCATTGAACGAAAGTTTGCTTCTGATGGAGACACACCCGCTATGATTGCTGGAAGTTTGACATTTGTCTGAACCGTTGTTCTGTTGACTAGATTATATGATTGAAATATGTAACCTATGAGTAGATTTCTCATTGTTGCAATCTCAGCATTTCCAAGGGCAAATATGTCAAGTCCATTTATGAAGACTTTTCCTGATGTTGGTCTGTCCAATGCCCCCAAAATGTTGAGAAGTACAGATTTTCCACTTCCCGATGGACCCATTATGGATACAAACTCTCCTTTCTTCACTGTAAGATTTATGTCCCTTAATGCCTCTACTCTTCCTGAAACAGAATCAAATATTTTTGTCACATGTTCAGTTTTTAATGCTATACCATCAGTAATTTGCGAGGGTTTTACGGATAGACCCACAACAATATCATCAACATGTGCATTGTCAGGCAAGTGTTTTAACAAATTCAGCATTAAAGATCATTCATGCTTATTGTATTTTAGATCCTAGCACAATATCACTTTTGAATATCATATAGGATAATCTGCCTATCGTGTTAAGTATAACAAACATGCATAGAATTGTAAACACATTACATGACATTCTCGGTATTCGCATAAATAAAAAGAATCATCATAGAATAACATGAACAATGTTAATGAACAATGTGTCATAATTCTTTATAGAGTAAATGTTACAAATTGACAAGTATGTCATAAAATCAATTCAAAAAAATCATTGTTCCTTTGGATGGGTCTTCAAACTCCATAAGAGGTTTGAATGAAGCAATTGCGCTTGCAATCAAGACTGGTGGCAACATAACAGGGCTAAATGTCATATCAAGTGCTAGCTTTGCAAATGCATCTCACATTCTAAAAAAATATAGAAAAGAAATGCTGAAGAATTCAGAAAAAATTATCTCACAAGCAAAAATACATGCCAACAGAAATGGAATTGAGTTTAATGGAAAAATCATTACATCTCCTAGCATCGTTAAAACAATCACAGGTTATGCAAAATCAAAGGGGTTTGACATATTGATCATGGGCTCCAGGGGCAAAAGCGCCCCTGATGCAATATATTTAGGCAGTGTTGCAAACGGAGTACTACACGACGCGAAGATCCCAGTTCTCTTGGTTAAATAAATAATAGGAAATTCTAATTAGGATAATAATGAAAAGTTAGTATCCTAACAAAGTTATTTCAAAATGCCATTTGTGCAAAAGAATTACAAATCTGTCTCATGTCTGAATCTGAGTCTATAACACATTTTCTTATCAAATCAGTTGCAGTAACAATTCCTACCAGATGATTTCCTTCCATTACAGGTACCTTGTGGATATTTCTCTCTTTCATTAGTTCTGCTAGTTTTCTTGCAGTATCATTTGGACTTACAGTTATCAAAGGTATAGACATTATATTTCGCACTGGTGTGGATGATGTATTGTCAAGAGATGTAACTCTTGTTACAAAATCCCTTTCTGTCAATATGCCAATAGGTATGTTTGTTTCAGTAACAACCAAACAACTAACTCCAGTGTCTTCCATTATCTTTGCAGCTTCCTTGACTGTTAATGAAACATCAATTGAAACAATTTGTTTTCTCATCATATCCTTGACAAAAGTATCCATACAATGTATCAGCCAGTACGCAATAAAAACACGGAATTAGATTATCATTTATGATAATCAATTTGCCATATTGTTTATTCAACCAAATTATTTCAATATTAAAAGTATTTGACAGAAGAGTTTTTTGAACTACTTCATTACCAATACAGGCACTTTGGATTTGTGAATAACTTCATTTGCCACGCTTCCAAGAAAGGTACTCTTCATCGGACCTAGTCCACGAGATGCAATTACAATCAAGTCAAACTTTCGATAAGATGCATATTCTGTGATCTGCCACGACTCATTTCCAAAGATTATTTTTTCATGGAATACTATACCATGTTGCGCACAGAGCTTCTTGGCATCTGCCATGAATTGTTTTGCTTCTTTCAGGCTTTGATTTTTTAGAGATGTAAGTAATGGTCCAAGGTTTATTGTATAAAAAGGAGTAACACATAATCCTGTTATTGTGGCCCCACACTGTCGCGCCAGATAGATAGCCTCTTTTAATCCTCGAAATGATCTTTCAGAACCATCAAGTGCAACCAGAATTTTACTAATTTTCTGTTTCATACAAAATCCCTAAACTACATCCAGACATATTAACAGATGCCATATTATCAAAACTGATTTTAAACAACCCCAAGGGATATTTCATAGCAAATGTAAAATTATTTTTTGAATCAGTGTATGATAGTAACTGGACACTCGGAATGTTCTGACACATGTCGTGCGGTACTTCCTAGTCGTTTGATTGATGATATGCCAGTAAGTCTTCTACTTCCCATTATTATCATGTCCGTTTTAGATTTTTTTGCTTGTTTTAAGATTGCATTTGAGACATCATCGTGTACAATTTTGTACGAGGTCTTTATCCCCCCTTCTCTGCATTTTTCCACAATTTTCTTTAATTCCTTTTCTCCCTTCTGTTTGAGTATATTTACTATCTCTTGATAGTTTGTTACTGCAGCACCTGCAAATACAGAGTCATTTATTGGATAATAAACAGGAATAACCATCAAGATGGTCAAATCCGCTGTAAAGTTTCGTGCAATATCTTTTGCCAACTCGAGAGATTTTTTTGACAGCAGAGAGCCCTCATATGGAACCAAGATATTTTTTATTGTCATACTACATCATGATGTTTTTCAGGGTTATTAATGAATACATGGATTATCAAAATTGGTTTTCACATGTTATCAATGATGATAATTTTACCAGTGAATTTATACTAAATTATATAATTTGATGTATGACAACTGCACAAGACATAATGTCCAAAAAAGTGGTCGCAATTGAAACCACTTCATCTATAACTGAAATTGCAAAGATAATGAATAAAAACAATATCAGCTCCATAGTATTAACAGAAAATGAAAAACCGTGTGGTATAATTACAGAAAGAGATTATTTGTCCAAAATCATTGCTCAAAACAAAAAAGCATCAGATCTGAGTTCCACACAAATAATGTCTTCTCCTTTTGTCACTGTTTCTGCAACAGCACCAGTAGACGAGGTAGCACAAACAATGCTAGAAAAGAAGATCAGACATGTACTGGTCATGGATAAAAATAACCCAATAGGAATCATAACCATAACAGACTTTCTAAAACATATCAACACCATAATTACAGATGCAGATGGGTACAGAAAAGACCTCTATGAGAGCCTATTCGAAGAACATGAATATTGGGACAGGCAATAGACTGTGACTACATGGTTGACAATGATGAGAAATCTGGTAAGGACAAGCTCTCTCCAGACTACGGTTCAGTATTAAGAGAAAATGCAATTTTAACAACCTTTTCGGCTTTCTTATTTGGGTTCTTGCTAAACATTGCAATCAATCCATCAAAGAGTTTTATTTTTATAGACAAGATCATACTTTTGATATCTTTATTCTCTATTACAATATCTGCAGTACTCTTCATAATGCCAGTAATTTATCACCACTTGGAATATCCATATATCGACTTTGACAAATTCAAACGAAGGAGTCACAGGTTCACATTATTTGGCTTGATTCCTGCAATGATTACACTATTCCTAGGTTTACAGCTTGCAACTAGATCTTTGGTAGAAAACATTACTGTTTCATTCATACTTGGAACAATACCGTTTATTCTCATCTATGTATTTTACAGATTACGAAAATAAAATCATAGTTTTAGAAAGATAATATTATTCACAAGACTTGAAATAAAACCAAAAAATATGAATCAAGATTTCATGCGCAAAAGGATCTGATCAGCAATTCTTCTCATTTCAGAATCAGAGCCAGCACTGCATAATCTAGTAAGGTCAGTTGTCGTTACAATTCCAACCAATCTACTTTCACGCACTACAGGTACCTTGTGAATCCTCCGCAATTTCATAATCTCGGCTAATTCCCATACTGATTCATCCGGATTAATTACAATCAGAGGTGATGACATTACTTCTTTCACAGGGGTAGAGAGTGGTTTTTCATGGGCGGCTATTTTTCGTACAAAATCTCGCTCAGTCAATATCCCAACTGCAATGTTCTGATCCATAACAACGACACACCCAACACCTGCATCAGCCATTATCTTTGCAGCGTCCTTTATTGTAACTGTAGAGTCTACTGTAATTACCTGGTGCTTCATTATGTTTTGAACCAATTCAGTCATACAGTTTGTTTGAATTTCTTACTTAAAAATAGACAATTGGATTATCAATCATGACAATCATTGTGACACATGGTTTCAAAAGAAAACTAGTAATAGATAACATAGAACAGAGTTTTTCCAATTTCAGTCTCATGTAAAATGAGGGTCATTTTTTTGCAATATGGCATGAACTTTTACTTCATGATATGCACGTACAACGTCAGTTGTACTGATCACGCCTTCCAAGTTGTCATTTTCATCAACTACTGGGATACCGCTTATGTTGTATTCAACCATCAGTCGTGCCGCCTTGGCAAGATCATCATTAGATCCTATTGTAAGAAGTTCATTTCCAACTAGATCACTTACTAGTGATTCTTTTGCAGAGTCTTTTGGCAACAGATAGTCTCTAGTACTTGGGTTTCCAAGTTTGAAATATCCGCTATTTCTCAAAAATGTATCATAACTAATTATGCCAACAGGCCGTCCATCATTATCTGTGACTACGAGTCTTGCAATCTTATTTCTATTAAGCACGGTAAGAGCAAATAACAATGAATCAGATTTTCGGCAAGTTATCATTTTAGTGTTCATATAGTCCTTGACTTTGTAAGCACCAGCAAACGAATTGGAAAAGTTTTTTGTTAGATCGGACTTTGTAACAATTCCCACTAGCTTCTCATTGTCTACAATAACAATAGAACCAATCTGAAAGGCATCCATGCGTATTGCACATTGTACCAGAAGCTCATCCTGATCTTTTGATATTGTGAAAATATTCCTGCTCATTATTTCATTTAGATGTATTTGATCCAACATTCTTGATGTCTTATCATTCTGAAGAAATCTACCTATATCGCGTTCAGTCACTATGCCAACCGGGATGTCACCATTAACAATAACAAGTCGTTTTATGTCATTTTTTTTCATGAGAAACAGTGCATTGTTAACACTATCTTCAGGTCCTAATGTTATCACAGGTACAGTATAGAGCATATGTTTCATCATCACAATTTATTCTCGTTCATGAATTTAAAACACCTTTATGATTCTCAGGGTTGGTTGGCATGTTAAAAATGTGGATAATTCCTAATTCTGAAGAGTAGAATTAGGAACTATTTCAATATCTAGTGTACCATTGTTAAAACAGGTAACAATAGATTTGATCTTGGATTTGTACAAAAAGTATTTTTTACCATCATCGTTGATGGAACCAGATATTCCCAAAAGCTTGTGAGTGTATAACTGCTGCACTCTTCGGTATGCAGTACTAATTGGGATACCACAATCTTTGCTCAATTCAAGAGCAGATTTTGATACATCCATAGTAGATTCTAGGATTGCACGAGAATACTTGTCTGCCATGAGTTCAAGCAGAACATCTTTGGTTGTTTCTTCCTGTACGGGTTTGCCGTGTAGTAATACTTGCATGCATTCATGTATTGAGAATGCGATATAACGAGTAGGACTGCATTGCACGGCAGTGCATACATGTATTATTTGAAGAACACCTGTAGGTGAATTTTGTCTTCTTGTTGTTGCATTCATATGATGTTCATGATATAGAATCAGATTTGATAATCTAGTCCCGACTTTTTATTACAAAAATAATACTTGCAATCTATGACAACAATCAAGTCAAAACAGACAAGTGCAATACTTGGCGTTCTAACTTTGGTTGCTATTGTAGCACTCTCTCCACATGCATTTGCACAACAAGGCCCATCATCTTCAGGTCAAGGGCAACAAGGTGGCATACCTCTGGGTGGAAACTATGGTGTCACTACACAATCACCAGCTAGCCCTGATGCGGTCGTGGCAGCATGGGGCACAATGATTGCAGTTGTTGCAGTGATGAGTGGTGTTGGCATCTGGTCAGCAGTACGAAAACATAAAGTCTGAAACAATAGCAACTTCCTTTTTTTTACTAAATCAAGTCTATTTTAGTCATGATTTTATAGATTCCCGATGACCCGCTTTGCAAGGCTTTGTAGTACTTCTATTCGGCGTCCAGGAATTTGTACTTGTTTGGATAATTGATACGAGTCAAGATCTAACAGGTCTTTTACTAGCATCATGTGGTTTTCTGACAACTTTTGAAGTTCTTTTTTGTTCAAGCCTAAAATTGTAATAGGATACAGCCCCTTATCTTCAATAATTTTCTCTAGTCCTTTCCCATCGGGATAACGCCAAGACAAGATCTCCTGACCAACACATGCACCATAAGTTATTGCATCATCAGACACCTTGGTATTGCACACAAGCATTTCTTTGTCAAACTGCTCCTTTAGGTCCAAAAATCTTGCATGTGTGTATAGTGCCTCCTTAATTCCAGTATAGATTCCAGAAGAATTGTGAAACTTGCATTCTATCAGGTATTTATTCAGGTTATCATCAGTTGCCACAATATCAATTTCATGCGTAACACAAGTCCCTTTCACCTTTGATCTGTGAGATTTTACATCAAATCCACATGCTGCAAGTATTGCACTGACATAATTTTCAAACGGAAATCCAGCAGGACCCATTTGCATGATAGATTCCTTCAATCTGTATCTGTGTCCCACAGCATTTTGATCATCAATTGCAAGCTCCTCCAGCACCATACGGTAAATTTGTCGAGTATGGATACCTGGATAAATTTTCTCTGAGATCTTTTTTGCCACTTGTGTGGCTAGTTTATTGCTAGCCCCTGCTCGCATACAAGTAGTTTTAACTTTATCAAAATTAAATTGGACAGATCTACCATCAGATTTGATTATGTAGCATTTTCGTCTCATTTTGCCCACATGTTAGCGAACTGTTGCTTTGTTTTAATATGATGCTACAGAAGCAGAGCCTGCTAATTTTTCAATCTGCGGATCCTGTGCGATCTCTTGAATCATATCTATGTTCATGTTTCCTCGTGCAAGGACTTCGTGTTTATCATGGCCCGCAACTAAAAATCCATACCTATCCCTCACATATGATATTTTTGAAGCAGTGTCAACGCCGTCTTTGTAATGGATCTCTAATTCCACCATTGGGTATGCATCTGGCATCTTTCGTTCAAAAAGCATTACCTGTAAAGCAAGTTCTAGGTCTATCTTTCCCAATGCTTTTTCAACATTTGAAAGAAAACCATCGTAGATTGTTTCTGCTGTACTTGACATAAGTATCATACTACTAGTTGATAATTAAAGAGAAAACTTGATTATCAAATTTGATAGTCAGTTGAAGAAAAATTAAGTTTCATTTAGATCGTAGAATTCGGGAACTGGTAAGGTTCCTTCCAAGACGGTTTAATCGACTTAATTACTTTATAGTTCTAGATTGATCCTTCTCATGCCGTTTGTTTTTTCTTGTCTTCTGCCGTAGCGCAGTCGTGGCACAATCTTGGTTTTAAGATTGCCAACTCTTTGTGCTTTTTACAGCGTTTGCATATTTCTTTCAATATTTATCAAATCTCTTTGGTACGTGTATGCCATTATCAATAGGTATTTCTAGAGATATCAAATGGATCATGATTTTCAGACATGATAGTCATACATCTTTTTTAAATTCACGTTCAATGTTATTAACTATATGGGTCTAGAGAAAAAAATAAAATCAAAAAAGGATGAATCTATTGATCGTAAGAAATCCATAACTACAACAAAGTTTTCAAAGCGACTTCTTGGAAGACAAAATAAACAATCAAAGTAATCCCATCTTGGTAAATTCGAATTTTGTAGAATCCAAACGTTGGGTCTCAATCTATGAGATTTTGTCACAACATTTTCAACTGACTTTTAATTATCATTTCTGATAATCAAATACCAGTATAATATAAAATGGATGATATGTGATATTATGAAGAGTAAGAAATCAGAAAAGGTTGAAGAACAACTAGAATCTGAACATGAGCAAGCAAAAGAAGAACTTCATCAAGCAGAATTAGAACAAGGGTATGAACAAGACGAAAAATTCAACGAGTCTTAGTAATTTTATCCACTGTTAGTCTATTTTTTTATTTATCAAGACAGGTAATTTTTCATCAACATAGTTACCGCCCCTGATACGGAGCATGTGGTTATAAATTGTTGAAAAAATAAATTAACGTGTGATAGGTAACAACAACATCCACACACTAACCAAGATTACAACATTTGTAAAAAATTATCCAATACCAGTTTTTGCCGTCATAGGTTTACTTGTGGGTGGAATATTTCATTGGATTTCAAACCAACAAGAATTAGGACAATGGATTTGGTTTATTACGCTAGTTATCGGTGGAATACCAATTATTTGGCAGACTATACGAGGCATGCTTCATCGTCATTTTGCGTCAGACATTGTAGCGCTTTTAGCTATAGTTGCTGCAATATTGATGAATAATGCCTTTCCAGGTTTAGTAATTGTTCTCATGCAGTCAGGCGGTAAAGCCTTGGAGGATCACGCGTTCAAAAAGGCATCTTTCTCACTTGATACACTTCTTGCACATTCACCAAGATTTGCACATAGAAAAAAAGATCAAGGTTTGGAAGAGATCAATGTATCAGATGTTAGAATAGGAGATTTACTTTTGGTACGTCCTGGAGATCTTATTCCAGTAGACGGTAAAATAATTCATGAGCAGGCTGAGATAGACGAATCGTCACTTACAGGAGAACCTTTGCCCAAAATAAAAAAAATAGGCGAACAGGTTTTTAGCGGAACAATAAACGTAGGCGATGCATTTGAAATGAAAGCAGACAAAATTAGTGGTGAAAGTCAATACGCAAAAATAATACAACTTGTCAGAAA
>JANWJG010000090.1 GCA_025449485.1 Nitrosotalea sp.
ATCAGATACAACTAGTCCAGATTTTGCTAAACTGATGGTTCCAACAGAAGATGCATTTACAACATGATTGTTAACAAGAGATGTAAGTAAAATCGAAAAAACTGCAATCATTACTAATGTGCTAACGTTACTTACTTTCACTACATAATGATACATTCGAAAATATATCTGAATATACGTATAATTTTCTATAAAATAACTAGTAATGAAATTTAGTATACATTTGTTTTAGTGAGGAAAGTATCCATTCAGATTCGCGATTTTTTTACGATATAACACATCATCTCCTTTTCTAATATGTGCAATTCTTGATGCAGGTATTACCTCAAAGTTTTCTGATATCTTGAGAAATTCGGAAAGTGTTGTCTCTTTTGTAGTACCAAGATCAACGTATCCAATTTGATATAGTTCAGGATTATCATGGTGCAAGGCCTTGCTGAAAATTTCAGAAACTTTTCCTTTTCTTACCATGATACACTTTATGCTCAAAACTATTTTAGATAGCAGTTATTATGACCCACGTCATACGTGATTTTGATGAAGCCCAAGATCTTTGCAATAGACATTGATGGTACAATTACTGACAACAAGGGAGGCCGTGTTGATCTTGATGCATTGGCTGCACTACGTTATCTTGTAAAACTTGGACACAAGGTCATCTATGTTACCGGAAGATCTTCTGTTGAGGCCTATGTACTTTCAGTATTTGGTGGCACAACAAGAATTGCAGTAGGAGAAAATGGCGGAATAATAACTACGGGCCCAAGTGAGCATAAACTAATTGGAGATAAACAAAAGTGTATTGACGCATTTGAATTCTTGAAGACAAAAATTCCAGAAGCGATAGAAAAACCAGTATTTCCAAGGATAACAGAAGTAGTACTTGAAAGAAATTTTGATGTAAACTTGGGCAAGAAACTTTTTGCCGAGAATAATCTTGACGTTACCCTGACTGACAGCCAATATGCGTATCATATCAACTCAAAGGGTGTAGACAAGGCAACCGGATTTTTAGAGGTGATGAAGATGTTCTCTGTAACAAAAGAAGATGTTATTGCAATAGGGGACAGTGAGACTGATGTACCACTCTTCAAGTTGGCAGGAACAAGTGTAGCCCTTGGAAATGCCCCACAAGATGTCCAGTCGCAGGCAACAATTTCAGTGCCAGGACACGCAGGAGATGGCATGATTGAGGCACTTGAAAAAGTACAGCTAAAACTGTTGGCAGAATGATATTTCCATGACACTACGATTACTATACAACGAAATCAGATTGGGTGTAAAACAATTATGCGATACACTAGGGTATCAGCAAACTGAATTTGACCTATCCGAAGCATCAAGGCCAGAGTTTGGAGATGTTAGCTGTAACGTGGGATTTTTGCTTGCAAAAGCACTCAAGAAAAAACCGTTTGATATTGCACAAACACTTGCACAAGAATACAAAAAAAATCTTGGAGTATACGTATCCGAAGTTTCTGCACATGCATCAGGATATCTTAATTTTGTTGCAAACTATACACAACTTGTACCAAATGTAATCCACGCTTCACTTGGCTCTGATTATGGAACAGTAGATCTTGGAAAAAACTCAAAGATGGTAATCGAGCATACAAGTGTCAACCCTAACAAAGCATTACATGTTGGACACGTCAGAAATATAATAATCGGAGATACAATTGCAAGAATTCTCCACAAGGCATCATACGATACCAGTGTGCTAAATTACGTAGATGACTCGGGACTCCAAGTTGCCGATATCATAGTTGGTTTCAAGTATGGTGGATATTCTGACAAGGCACCAGAGGGCCAAAAGTTTGACCATTATTGTGGAGATGTCGTATATGTAAAAACCACTGAAAAATATGAAACAGACAAGCAACTTGTCGAGTTGCGCTCCCATGTACTACAAGAACTTGAAGAAGGAACATCTGAGATTGCAAAATTTGGAGATGAGATAACAAGGCGCGTACTGGAAGAGCAACTCAAAACGTGCTGGCGTCTTGGGGTTACATATGACTGTCTTAATTTCGAATCCCAGATAGTTCGCTCAAAGTTGTGGTTTTTAGCATTTGAAAAGATGAAATCAATGGGCATAACAACCCTTGAGCTAGAGGGAAAAAACGCTGGATGCTGGGTAATCAAGGCAGAGTCTGAAGACGACAAGGTTCTTGTTAGAAGCAATGGAACTGCAACATATATCGCAAAAGACATTCCATATGCAGCATGGAAACTTGGAATTTTAGAAGATCCATTTTACTATAAACACTATACAGTCCAAACGACAGGGCGCGTTTTGTGGCAGACAACACTTGACAGCAGGGATACTAAGATGCACTTTGCAAGAGATCATGTAATCACTGTAATAGATTCAAGACAGTCAAGGTTGCAAAAATTAATCACCCAGATCATGTCTGATTTCAAGTCCAAGCCAGACTCGTATGTTCACCTTGGTTACGAGTCAGTTACACTTAGTCCAGAGACTGCAAAGACACTTGATCTTGACACTGGAGGAAAATCAGTGCAAATGTCTGGCAGAAAAGGAATCTATGTGAGTGCAGATTATGTACTGGATGTTCTAAGTCAACGCACATTTGATGAAGCAAAGAAAAGAAATCCAGAACTTGACGAGATTGGTCTTGTCAAGATATCAGAACAGGTGGCAATTGGCGCACTACGTTATTCCATGATAAAACAAGACCTTGATAAAATAATTACATTTGATCTTACAGAATCACTCAGCTTGGAGGGAGATACTGGACCATACATCCAGTATGCACATGCGCGTGCATTGAGGATTTTGGAAAAAGCTGGTAGGAGTCCAAACTTTGAGACAAACTTTGATGGGCTTGATACCGTATACGAAAAAGACCTTGCTAAAGCCATTGCCAAGTTTGACCTCCAAGTAGAAGATGCTGCAAAGAACCTCTCACCGAAAATAATTGCCAAATATTGTTACCAACTTGCGGTAACATTCAACACATTCTATGAGCATGTCAAGGTGCTTACAGCAGATTCCGAGTCTACCGTAAACGCAAGGCTCTGCTTGGTGTATTCATTCAAGGAAACACTTGCAAAAGCATTACAACTTTTAGGGATTGACGCCCCGGAGAGGATGTAGAAATTGGTCTCAACCAAAGCCGTAATCCCAGTGGTATTTGCAGGAATAGGTCTTGTCTTTACAGTGGTAGGAATGTTTACGGTATCACAAGGAATGGTCTGGACTGGAGTTGGTTTCTGGGTGGCATCTGTTGTCTCTGGAAGAATACTCAAAAGAAAACCCAAGACAGGCGAAGAAACCAAAATCTAGATGTTAATGAAAATTTTCAGGGTCAAGCTATTTATCCACATTTGATCAGGTTGATTTGTTGAAGAAAATAAAGCAAAACGACAATGTGTTGTTTTTTTATAATGATAGTAAAAAATGGTTGATGAAGGCTGCACCAAAACAAAAATTTCACACCCATGTTGGAATAATAGACCACAAAAAAGTGATAGGAAAACCATTTGGAACTGCAATCAAGACCAACAAGGGAAAAATAATTTTTGCGCTAGAGCCTACTATCTATGATTATGTAATGAAAAGCCAGCGCAGTACGCAAATTGTTTATCCAAAAGACTTGGGGTATATTGCAGCACGAATTGGCTTACAGAGCGGACACAAGATTGTAGAAATTGGAACTGGCAGTGGCTCGTTTACAACTTTTCTTGCAAGCATTGTAAAACCAAAGGGTCATGTCTACACTTATGACGTTGATGAAAACTTCATGGCAATTGCAAGAAAGAACATCGAGAAAGCAGGCGTCTCAAAATATGTTACCATGACAAAACTAGACCTCAAGACTGCCAAAAAGATGCCTCAAAAAGATGCAGATGTGGTAATTGTTGATCTAGGGGATCCATGGGTAGTTGTGCCTCAGGCAAGAAAGATGCTCAAGGGCAGTGGTGCATTTGTTGCAATATGTCCAACCATGAACCAACTTGAAAAACTTGCAGCCGCATTGAGAAAAAATGATTTCTTTGATATTGAATGCACCGAGCAAATCGTAAGAACAATAGAGGCAAGAGACGGCAAGACAAGACACTCGTTTAGGGCAATAGGGCACACGACATATGTTGCATTTGCACGCAAGGTCATAACACCTGCAAGCTTGCGCAAAATACTCTCACCAATAGTAGAACAGCCAGAGATTGAATCAGAAGAAGTCGATTCAGCTGAAGACGAAAGTTTATCATCTCTTAAAAAATAACACGACTGTTGGCCAAAGTTCTCCAATCTGTTATAGTCAAAACTTTCATACCTGCAAGAAAGACCTTGTCACGAAAAGGTGACAATGGCAAGGTCCTAGTCCTTGGCGGAAATTATCTTTACCACGGCGCGCCAATTTTGTCATCAATTGCAGCACTACGAACGGGTGCTGACTTGGTGTATACTTGTGTGCCCAAGATCAATGTAATGGCAACGCGTTCATTTTCTCCAAATTTAATTGTCGTACCGCTTGTTGATGTCAAGTTGACAAGAGGCTCTGTACAAAAACTCCTTGGAATCATACCAAAGGAGCTTGATTCTGCTACAATGGGAATGGGTCTTGGAATCCAAGACAGGGAGGCTCTAAAAATTCTTGTATCATCTCTTCTTGACAGGGCAGTGATGATATCCCTTGATGCAAGCTGTCTTGTGCCAGAAATTATTCCAATAATAAAAGACAAAAAGGTTACAGTCACTCCTCATGCCGGAGAATTTAGGAGACTATTTGGCGAGCTTCCACCTGATGGCATCAAACCACGTATTGTACTAGTTGAAAAACATGCCAAAGAAAACGGAATCACGATACTTCTCAAGGGACCAACCGATATCATCTCAGACGGAAAACAGACATACCTGAATCCCAAAAATCTTGCATCCATGACAGTAGGCGGAACAGGAGATGTCTTATCAGGTGTTGTTGCCGCAATGTTGTGCAAAAACAAAGACCCAGTCAAGGCTGCTTCTGCAGCGGCATTTGTAAACGGCAAAGCAGGATATCTAGCACAAAAAAAATACGGCCTGCATATTGTGGCAACTGATCTGTTGGATTTTATACCAAGTGCCATGAAACCATTTGACAAAGTGAAATAGCACATGCAAGAAAATTATATCGACAAGAATTTTTCAAGTCTTGTTTCAGATCTTCAAAAATTGATCCAGCAACCAAGTGTCTCTGCAAAAAATCTAGGACTGGAAGAATGCGCAGGACTAGTGGTACAAATGATGAAAAAATCTGGGATACATGCAGAGATACTCCGAGTCAAAAAAGGAGTTCCTCCAGCAATATATGGCGAAGTCAAATCGAAAAAAAATCCAGGCAAGACATTATTGTTTTATAATCATTATGATGTCCAGCCAGAAGAGCCACTTGAGTTGTGGGACGACAAGCCTTTTAGCGGTAAAATAAGGGGGAACAAGATTTACGGAAGGGGCTCTGCCGATGATAAAGGAGAACTAATCACAAGAATCAAGGCAGTAGAATCATTTTTGAAAACAACAGGCGACGTACCATGCAACATCAAATTTTTCATCGAAGGCGAAGAAGAGATTGGAAGTGTACACATTGAGGATTATCTATCACGGTATCAAGAAAAATTATCATGTGATGCGGTAATCTGGGAGTTTGGCTATGTCGATGAAAAGAACAGGCCAATAATCAGCCTTGGGATGAAGGGCTTGCTATATGTTGAACTCTCAAAGACAGAATCAATCCGTGATGCACACTCTAGTCTTGCAGTCATAATTGACAATCCTGCCTGGAGACTAGTTGAGGCATTAAAGACACTTCGTGATACCAATGGACGAGTTTTGATAAAAGACTGGTACAATGAAGTGGACAAGTTCACAAAACAAGATCTCAAAATAATTGCATCAGAGCCATTTGATGAAGACTCGTTTAAAAAAGAATATGGAATCAAAAAATTTGTAGGAAACAAGAAAGGTACAGCAATAAAAAAAGCACTTGTTGGCGAGCCAACATGCAACATTGCAGGATTTACATCAGGGTACCAAGGTCCTGGCGCAAAAACGGTACTTCCGTCAAAGGCACTTGTAAAAATTGACTTTAGGCTTATACCCAAGATGGACCCAGGAAAACAACTACTACGATTGAAAAAGCATCTCAAACAAAATGGGTTTGGAGATATACTTGTAACCAAGATTCATGGAGAAGCAGCTGCAAGAACAAGGCTGTCTGACCCATTTGTCAAGACAGTCAAAAAGGCAGCAGACGAGTCCTTTGGCAAATCAATTCTTAGTGTCTCATCTGCCGGTACAGGACCCATGTTCTCGTTTGTCAAATTCCTGCATTCCCCCTGCATTGCAGTGGGTAGCACCTTTGTATTCTCAAGGATACATTCTCCAAACGAATTTGCAAGAATTGATCTTTTGAAAAAAACAACAAAATGCATGTGCAAGATAATACGAAACTTTGCATCACAATAGATTTTTTCCTAAGATCTTTGCCTTTTTGCAAATACGTAACACCAGGACTTGATCTCTTGCCTCAGACTCTCTGATCCATGGTAAATTACACAGAAAGGCCTTTATTGTGCTCATTTTGCAATTCAAACATGGCTTACATGTACATGCCGGGAGCTACTGCGGTCGGTATTACATATGACGGCGGTGTCGTCATGGCAAGTGAGAGAAGAATCTCTTATGGTAATTTCGTGGTAAGCAAGACTACAAAGAAGACTTTTAAAATTACAGACTTTGTTGGCGCATGCTGTGCTGGAATGGTTGCAGACATGCAGGTCTTAGCAATGCAAATGCGTGCAATGACCAAGATAAGAAAGATGGAACTAAAACGTGAGATTCCTCCAAACTCTGTAGCAAAGATGATGTCAACTTTGATGTATGAAAGACGATACTATCCTCTATTGACTCAGGTCATCGTTGGAGGAGTAGATGGTGAAGCAGTAATTTACACACTGGACCCACTAGGTTCAGTATTACCTGATGATTATGCTTCTGTCGGAACAGGTGCAGAGATGGCACTTGGAGTCTTGGATACTGAATTCAAACCAAAGATGAGCGAAAAGGATGCAGTAAACTTGGCAGTAAAATCAATCAAGTCTGCAATAATGAGAGACAATTCAAGTGGAGACGGAATTGATGTCTTAGTTGTTGACAAGAACGGAACAAGAGAATTTACCGCAAACTAGTTACTTTTTAATTAATTTTGCAGCTTCCCAATACTTGTCAGAGATGTAATGCAAGTTTTTCACAACCTCTCCTTTTGTTATTGTTGACATTTCTGCACTTGATACTAACGCCTTGCCTACTGCCAAAAACTTGCCATGCACTTCTTCTACGACACATATGATGTCGTCTTTTTGAAACTCGGTGAATTTTTTAATTCCAGGTCGCATGACGTTTGCACCGTTACAGACAAACTTGATTGCTCCTGCATCAACTGTTGCTTTTGGAAATTTCTCAAGCAGAACTGTTTCTGAAAGAAATGGAAGGTATGTCTCGCCAATCTGTATTGCCGATATGCTGTCACCTGTTACCATGCTGGTGTCATCATCAATTTCGTGCAGAACTAGTGTCTTTGACTTTGGTATCTCAATGTGCCATTGCAGAACCATCTTGTCAATTACTTCAGAGATGTCACTCTTTGAGAGGTTATGCGATTTCAATTCTTGACATCTCCTGTTTGATATCTAGTAAATCCCTTAAAATCGAGCTGGCTGTCTCAATGCCTCCTGCACCACGACCAATTATTGTCTGCTGGCCAGAGTGTTCAGAATTAAACGTAATTGCATTCAGGGTTCCATTGACACATAATGGATCATCAAGTGGCAACTCCTTTGGTGATACAACCAAGTCTCTGTCACACGATGCAATCAATTTCACTGCACATTTGTGCGATGCAGCCTTTTTGATGTCTCCAGTTGTAACGTCCCTGATTCCAGTCCTCTTGATGTCTTTTATTGTAACTTTCATGTCCATTATCCAGTTTGCAAGAATGACAAGTTTTGCTGCAGCATCAAAGCCATCTATGTCAAGTGACTCGTCTGCCTCCACATACCCCTTTTTCTTGGCATCAGCAAGTGCAGCCTTGAATGTAAGGCCTGTTGCCATGTTTGTCAGGATGTAGTTTGTGGTACCATTCAATATTCCTTGAAATGATACGATACGCTCTCCACGCAAGCTATTTTTTGCATAATCAAGTATTGGCGTTCCACCTCCAACTGTTCCACTAAACTTTAGCTGGACTTGGTTGTATGTTGCAAGCTCTATCAATGATGGAAATGCAAGTGCAAGCGGTCCCTTGTTTACTGTAATGACATGCAATCCTTTTTTCATTGCACTGACGATATGTGACATGCCTGGTTCTGCATCCTTGTAGTTGCTAGGTGTAGTTTCTATCAAAACTTCGGCATCCATGCCGTTTATCATGTCTAGTCCGTTTGCGTCTTTTTCCTTGTTGTGGTATTTTCGTATGTTGCCGTATTTTTTTTTCACCTCAAGCAACCTGTTCAAGTCAAGTCCGGCTGATGACGCAGCAGAACCCTTTGAATCAAAGACTCCAACTATTCTTGGTTTTAGTCCATGTTTTGCGTACAGGTCCTCTGATCTAGAAAGTAAAAGTTTTGCAAAACTCTGGCCTACAACTCCAAAGCCTGATAGTATGATTCGCAATATTGACAAGACACATTTTGGTATTAATTAAGATTGACGAACTCTAAGATTGCTTTATTAATACAGAGCAAAAAATTATCACGTGGTCCCAAAAAAGTATCTTTATGGCATAATATCTGGAATAGTTATTGTAGCAGTTGCCATTGCAGTTATTGAATTTCTCCCGATGACAGGAAACGGTAATACTTCGGGTCAAGTTGCATTTCTTGATTTTTCATATGATGAAGAAAACTCTGATCTTAGAACTAACCTTGCATCATATCACATCAACATGACACACCCAATTCGATTGAGCAGTGCAGCTGATGTCAACCAATACTGTAACTTTATCACTGATCCAAAAAAACAGGCACTAGTAACATACTGTACATCTACGGTACTCAAAACCAGTCAGGGTGCGCTTGGTGATATTACAATGGTGGGCACTCCAGATGTGCCAGGCCTTGTTGTTGTGGCACTCCAGTCAAACCCGCTTATGAGCAACTATGGTGACATCAAGACAGTCTTTGGAGTGGTACTAAACAGTACAATTTGCCAATGTTGGGACAAGGAACATCCTGGTGGATATTCAACTTTATCTGACATGATGGACGCATTACGAGACTTTCACATCAATGGAAAAAAACCAGACAGCACGACACACACCATACCTCTTGGAAACAAGCACTTTGAGATTGAACTTTCTACAACTGATACAGGGTATACCTGGAAGCTTCTTGTAGCCAAGTAATTGACGTGTCTTGGTTTACGAAGGTTGACGTGACTCTTTAATCTGTGGAAAATGGATTTTGGTGGTATAATTGTTTGAGTATCTGTGGCGCGTGCCACTTGGCTTTGTAGCGGGAGTAATCGGATCCATGATAGGGCTTGGCGGTGGATTCGTAGTGGTACCTGTCTTGACCTTTTTTGGATATTCTCCAACTCTTGCTGCAAGTGACAGTCTCTTTGCGGCATTTAGTAATTCTGTTGCATCAACTGCGTCTTATGCAAGACAAAAAAGAATCGTATATTCACTTGGAATAAAACTTGCACTCATATCAATACCTGGAACAATAATTGGCGCATACATTTCAGATGCAGTATCTCCACCTTTGTTCAAGTTGTTGTTTGGTGCTGTACTTGTCGCATCGGGTGTGTACATTTACATGCGAAGAAAAATGGAGGCAAGGGAACATAACTTATCAAAACAAATCGTGGTTCTTGCAGTTGCTGCAAGTTTCTTTGCTGGTATAATATCCAGCTTTTTTGGAATTGGAGGTGGCACCGTATTTGTACCATTGATGGTTGTTGCAATTGGCTTGTCCATGAAACTTGCAGCACCAACATCGCAGTTCATCTTGATGTTTGCAGCTGCTTCTGGCATGATAGTGCATTCACTTCTTGGCCATCCAAACTATTACGAGGCAGGGATGCTCTCAATTGGCTCGTTTGTAGGTGGGCTGGTTGGAAGCAGATTATCTACCCGAGTCAATGAAGGAAAACTGCGACTCTTTGTTGTTATAGTGCTTGGAATCACTGCAGTCAAGCTTGTCTTTGATGCAGTTACGGCTCACGCTTGATCTGGTACAGGTTTCTCTTTGACACCACAACAGTTTTGCCTTCTGGATTTGTTCCCTCAAAATCTACTGCAATCAAGCCAAACTCTTCGTTGAGTTCACGTTTCTCAGAGATTCTAAATTTTATCTTAAACTTTTCTCCAGTGTAGAGTGGTTTTAGGAACCTTGTCTGCCTGTTATTCCATTCTGGGTCACCATCAATTCCATAGAAGATCAAGAGATTCCCATACATTTGTTCAAGTCTTGTAAACTCTCCTTCCATCTTGGATAGTATTGCCCTTCCTGATACCATTTTTTTCTCATTTGATACTTTCTTGTTTTCATAAATGATATTTTTAATTCCTGAAAACAAGAGATAACTGTCAAGTTCTGGTATGGTTATTTCACACTCTGAATAAAACTCGTCTCCGACGTTTAGTTCAGAAAACTTTTTCATCAGGATCTTGTTTCGTCTGGATAGTAAATTATTTCTGCATTGCCTACTGCTTTTCCAGATGTAAGATAGTTTACTGCCCTGACTATGTTCTCGTTGACAGGCTCTGTGCCATCAACACTTCCTGGTAATACCAAGTACGTTCGAAGTCTTGATTTTAGAACATCACTTAGTTCTTGGTTGACAGTTGTTGCAAATGGTCGTAATGCTCCGCGGAATACCTCAACTCTTGCACGGTCTGCACCAGTCGCCTTGCCTCCTGGCATGTCAGGACCGATGATTATCATGCTTCCTTCTTTTCCCTTGAAAAGTGGCGGATTCTTTGCTCCTCCTGGAACAAACATACCCAGTGCTTCTTGCATGAATATTGCTGGAGTGTTTATGAACTTGTCAACCAAATCATCCCATCCTTTTCTGGACAGATCAACAAATTTGCCAACCTGTGGTACCTTTCCTGTTATGTAGATTACATTGCCAATTGGACCGACTTTTTGAGTTGCGGTGTTTAGCATTCTCTTGACGCTTTCCTGGCTTGTCAAATCCATAACATGAGAGTGGAACTTGGACAATCTCTCTTCTGCAACCTTGGGACTTGTCTTTGATATCAAAATTACAGTCTTTCCTCCAGAACTTTCTATCTTTTGTGCAAGTGCTTCAGTCCTTACCACGTCTGACTCGTCAGTTGCATCTAGCGCAAATACCGTAACCTTGGAATAATTTCCTTGGGTCTCTGGTATAGAACACGCAATGTGTGGCTTGACTGGATAAAATACACGGTCTCCTGGTATGACCTTGCCATTTAGAATCTGTGATATGTTATCATCGCTTAGCATCAAGACAGTCTCTGCAACCTGTTGCTGTGTCAAGAACTGCTCGTCTGCAATCATCTTGCTTGTGTTGTTTTGCACCTTTTCTGCAATCTGTTGTATCTTTGCCAATAGTGCAGAGATGGTAACCCCGAGTTTTTGTATCTCGGATTCAGATGTTATTGATTTTGACTTTGCAAGTTTTGCCGCAGCATTTGCAATTCCATCCTTTACAGTCTTTTCATCTTCGCCAAGTAATGGTAAAATGTCGCCGTTTACTGATTCGACTTCTTCTGGACTAAGGTTCTCAAAACCGCTTACCCTCATAAATTCTGCTGCTGCTTTTGGATATACTGTCTTGTAAATTCTGTCAGAGTGTACCGGACCAGGATTTGTTGCAATTTAAATTATTTTCTTGTCTGTTATCTCCCATGACATTGCCTCGGCAAGTCTATTTTTTGCACCCTGGGATGCAGTGTATGGACTTCGAAACCTGTATGGCCTTTGCTCATATGGTCGCTCTTCTGTAAAAAATGTAGATATTGTAACTATCTTAGAACCAGGCTTCATGGTCTTGATTGCCTGAGATGATGTCCAAAATGTTCCAGTGAGGTGAATTCCAACTGTACTCTTGAACTCTGAGATTGGAGCATTTGCAAAACAAGTGACAGGTCCTGATACTCCTGCATTGTTTACTACGATATCCACAGCACCATGTGACTTTTTGAGATCTTCGAACATCTTTGAGACTCCATCCTCGTCACTTACATCGACACCTGGAAAAATTTTTACAAATGAATTGCTTTTTACTTTGGAAATTACTTGCTCTAGTTCTTTTGCTGCCTCTTCTAGCGGTTCTTTTCTTCTTCCTAAAATGACAATGTTTGCCCCATTTTCAGCAAATTTTATGGCTATTGCCTTTCCTATTCCAGTTCCGCTTCCGGTAATTATTACAATTTTATTTTGAAATTTGAGCATTGATAGTGACTTGACAGTTCTGGACTATTTATTCGATTATGCTTGTACTGACAATTACAGATTGAACTTGAACCTGTACTGGGTTGGTACCATTAGATCTGCCAAGAAATGATATCTTCCGTGGTTTCTACAGACATATTTATTTGTGGGTTGGTAAAACTCCAAAACATGCACGATTCAGAATCTGACACTTTTCATCCAGTAAATAAAAACGAAGAATTTTGTGAGTCTTTAAAAAAAATTGGCCTTGATGCCAAAGCAAATAAAATTGATTCCGATGATGCAGAAAAAGAAAGCTATTATTCAAAATATTATAGTCACACTCCTTCAATGGTGACAAATCATGGTACCATCACACTCAAGGGAACTAACATTGACGTGGTCCAAATTATTCAAAAGGGTTGAGCATGGCACAAGATCTTAATCCTGTACCCTGGGGTGCACAAGACAGATACCAAGCCCATTTTATAGTAAAAATTTTGATAGGCTGTGATAGCGAAGACTATCTTGCAAGACCGACACTACAGACCAAGGGACATTTTGCCACAAAGAAAGTTACGGGTGTAAACTGGGTTGGAGGAACACTTGCAGACGCATTAAACAAAGATGACACACTCAAAACCATGATTACAAGATTGCCATATGAGGATGCACAGATATTTGTAGAACCAACAAAGGGTGGCGTCAGAATTTTTGGCAGATGGAAAGATGGTTATGATTTTACCATGACAAAAGAATTGTTTGCAGTCTATGACAGGATTGCACTTTGCATCAAGAACATGTCATGCCCTCCACCAATCAAGAGCTAGACAATCAACCTTATCCCCTTTTGGGATTGCCCAGATGAACTGTTTTCGTACCGTAGTTGCAAGCCTTCCAGCTAGTACAACACTTGTTGCCGACATGGTATCAGAAGAGTTGTAGACCTGGAGCAAGTATGGTGCGTGATCAATTCCTGGTCCCTTTTGGTATACTGCAAAGTCACAGCCAAACTTGATTCCAGGATTTACGATATACCCCTTGTCACGAAAATCCTTGTAGACTGTATATTTTTTGTCAAAGTTATAGTACTCTTTTCTGCAAATCTCTACGAGTTCTTTTTGTGTTACAAGTTTTTTTGACTGGTATACTTTGATCTTTGATTTTTCCTGCAGGTACAATCCTTCAATTAAATCCAGGATCAATGGAACGTTTATCTCGTCAGGCTTTGGTTTTGTCATGCCAATTGGCTTGCCGTAATATCCTTCAACAAAAAGTGCTTTTGAATCTGTGATATTCCAAATTATTATCCTGTTTTCAAGCAGGTCGCCTTTCATGGAATGTTTCATAACAGTAATTGATTTTAGTGTTTACAAATATTAAAAAAATGAAAAAAGAGTATCTTACAAAATTTTATAGGCTGAGAGCAAGCAAAATGAATGAATCTGATACCTGCAGTACCTTGTCTGACATTTCTTCAATTCCCTCTACAACATCTTTGAGTAAAAGCAACTCCTTTGTTGAGGCAGTCTCGTCAAGAACTCTGATGCTTAATGCTCTGTACTTGTCGTCCACTTGTCTTTCTATTTTTTGTGCTTCATGAGCCAAGTCTATTGCCACTGTGCTGTTGTTGCTTGCAAGGGCTCGAATTATTTCATTTATCTTGTGAATCTGGTCTACTGCCAATTCCACTAGTTCTGTGAGGTCCTTGTCAAGTTTTTCCTTCTTTAGCGTGGCTGCCTTGATATTTG
>JANWJG010000091.1 GCA_025449485.1 Nitrosotalea sp.
GCAGAGCTGCCATATATCGCACTCCAGATAGTTGGAATGCAATCAGTCTTGACAGTAATGCTTGCAGGATATGCCAATGCCCAGTTGGTCCAGGAAATATCGCTTCTTATTGCATTTGTGATTTTGGCAGCTTTTACATACACTAGCGGCTTGCGCGGAGCAACACTTACTGCAATATTCAAAGACATTCTAGTATGGGTGACAGTAATTGTTGTGATAATAGTAGTACCAATCAGCATAGGCGGATTTGGAAATGCGTTCAAGGCAGCTGGTAACAGCTATGTATCTCTGCCAGAAAACCTAGTTCCAGCATATGCAACCTTGATTCTTGGAAGCGCACTTGCACTATATCTATACCCGCATGCAATAAACGGCGTCCTAAGTGCCCAGAGCGCACAAAAGCTTCGTAGTAGTACTGCACTGTTGCCACTTTACGGAGTTGGATTGGCAATTCTTGCACTAATGGGCATACTTGTCTATGCGGTTCCAGATGCAATGAAGTTCTTGTCTGGGTTTCCCGAGAGCTCGCGTGGGATATTGGTTGTTCCTTCATTGATCTTGTACTCGCTTCCAAGCTGGTTCTCAGGTGTTGCGCTGCTTGGAATCTTTGTAGGGGGTCTGGTGCCAGCAGCAATCATGGCAATGGCCCAGGCAAATCTTTTGACAAGAAACATCATCAAGGAGATAAAACCAAATCTCTCAGACAAGTCAGAGATTAAAATAACAAAGGTCTCATCAACTGCATTCAAGTTCATAGCTTTGGGGTTTGTGTTTTCAGTGCCTGCAACTTATGCAATATCATTACAACTGTTGGGAGGAATTCTCATAGTACAGATTCTTCCCGCAGTGCTTTTTGGTTTGTATACCAAGTCACTTAGAAAAACACCGCTGATAATAGGACTTGTCGTAGGAATAACATCCGGTATCTTCATGATGGAATTTGCAAACAGTTTTGGTCCTCTGACATCATCTCTTATCAAAACAATGTGGGGTCCATTGTACATTGCAGTCATATCACTTGGATTCAATCTTGCAATAGCATTTGGCGGAAGTATGATACAGAAAAAAATGGATTCAAGAAAACAAGTGACAGAATAATAAAAATTTAGAAATGGTTTTACGATTACTCGTATTCCATCAGTTTCTTTTCTTCTAGCAATGTGTGAAGATTGTGGACCGCACGGTAAACTTCGGCTTCTTTCTTTGTTCCAGTGCACACTAGTTTTCCAGAGGCAAAGATTAGAACCACAGAACGTGGATCAAGCATCCTATGTATCAGACCAGGAAATTGTTCTGGTTCATACATACTTCTTGGGAGACTACGTGCAGCTTTTTCCAAGTGAACTTTGCCACCAAGACTAACAGAAGCTACGATGTTTTGAATTGTAATCTCTGGATTCTTTTTTATTTTTATTTTGCCTTTTCGAAGTCTTTGTACAACTGTGTTTACAGCATTTACTGCTGCCTCTTCTGACTTTGAACCAGTACAAACCATTTTGCCTGAGCTAAAGATAAGTGTCGCAGTTTTTGGAGACTTTAATCTAAAGACTAGGCCTGGAAATTGTTCTGGGTGGTATTCAACGTCAGGGAATTCTTTTGTAATTGCCACAAGATCAATTTTTTGGTCTACTGATGCAGAGGCAACCACGTTTACGATGTCGACAATCGGTTTTGTTTGCGGCATTTAAATAGGTTATAAAGTGGTACCATATATAACCAATTACATAACTAGCGTGACTGGAAAGGTGAAAGATCTTACAGCATGGTTTGAAACCAATAAAATTCGATCAAAAAGCTGATCGTAGTTTTCACATCCAAGATAATTTTCTAATTATATTCCAAGTTATCAGGACTACAGGTTTTCTGGAAACCAGATCTATTGTATACCGTTAACACCTGATATGGTATCGTGTATTATGTCTAGTTTTTGAAGTAAGCCAGGCTTTTGCATGGACCGGATACAGACCAGTAATATTTGCAAGAGACATTTCGCAGATCTATTCCAAGATGCTAGTTTTTCATTGATACAAAAAGAATTTCTCAACAGGTAAACAGTATGTCAGGATACCAAGTGACAGAATCTAGATTACTGTAAATAAATTGCAAGATTTTTTCAACACACATACAATCAAGATATGCATGGCACAGCACAAGCATAAAAAAAAATATTTTTGCAATTTCATGATATATATTTTGGTAAAAAACAATTCAAGTGGATGTATCCAGATAATTCTCTTGGAAAACCAAAGGATGATGATAATAGAAAATCAGACATGACAAAGATAAAAAAAGACATGGATGCTGTAGACAAGATATTTTTCAAGGAACTCTCAAGCAAATACTTTCTTTTGGACAAGTTTAGTATAGACCAGCTTAAGGACATGTGTAAAAACCTGCTTGGCAAGGGTCCAGATATAGAATATTATGAAGACAGGACTACAAAGAAAAGAATGGAACTACCACAATACAAGGAAGATTATATTTACTTCATAATAGAAGAGTTTAGGTTTTCTGAGATCAAAGATTATGCTCTAGAAAGACACATAGTTACCAGCCAATTTTTTGAGAAATAACAGGCACAAAATTACGGCATTATGTGCAAATCAAGGAATTTTGTCTTTGTAACAAAGCCATCTGATGCACTTATTCCAACGGTATAGTTTCCAGGATTAACCTTGCTACCATCTAGGAATAGATGAACTAGACCATGAGGTGGACTGGAAACATTTGAAGAAAACTTGACTGTCAGATTCCCAAGCTCAGCAGTTGGGGTAATTGAGCTAGAGGCATTCAGAGAAAGGGAATGATACGAATCACCCGTAATGGTCAGATCAACAGCACCTGTCTTGTTGTGGCTCAATACCATTTGGGTAACATTAAGGTCTAGGTCAAAAGGTATGGGCACGTTGCCATCTACAACTCCAACTTTGTCAGTGTTCCACTCTGAGAACCAAAGAACTTTTTCATCACGTGGATCTTGTGAAATGTTTAGTGGGTAAGTGAGATAACCATCTTTTGGCAGTGATGGAATGGCATACTCTATCAGTGTCTTGTTGGATACATCAAAGCGCCCTATCTTGTTTCCCTGGTGTTCGTTGAACCACAAAACTTTGGGATTATCCACTCCGCGAATCCAGAAAGGCAGAGTGGTAGTATCAAAACCATTTTGAGATGTAGGATATCGCGTAACTTTTCCATCTGTGATACCATAACTTGTAAGAAAACTTGTACCATGCTCAGTCAACCATAAGATGTTGTTATCAACAAGCAGATCAGTTGGAGACGAAAATAGAGTTGCGTTACCATTTGGAATTTTCTGTTCAAGCGTAATGTCTTGTGTCAAATTGTCTTTTTGATTAATGGTATACTTGGAGATGTTTTGAGTGCCCACATTTGCTATCCATACGAAATTGTTTTGCAGAAAGATTCCAGCTGGATTTGTACCAGAGCCAGTATCAAAGGTTGAAATGGTATAATCGCCATTTTGTGGTTTTATGACGCCTAAAGTATTGCCACGCAGAGTAGTAAACCAGACTTCCTTCTTGTCTGCCTTTATCTGAAATGGTGCGCCCGTCTCGGATACGTATGAGGCAAAGGCATGACTTTCCGGGTCAAATCTCCAGAGGGTCTTGGTCCCAAGCGGCGAGAACCAGATATTGCCGATATCATCTTGTACAATGGCCCAGACCATGGTAGAGTTTACTTTAGGATTCTCATATGGTACAGCACCATTATTTATCAGATATTTTTCCACCTGTCCACTTGATGAATCAACAGAATAGAGTGTGGCATTTTGTGCCGTAACCCAAACTAATCCTGTCTTGGTTGCAACCAACCCATTTGGTGCAGAACCAAAAGGCAGAGAATATTCCTTGACATATGGATTATTTTTTCCAGATAAAACATTTTCTAGTCCTACCTTGCTAAAACTTTCAACATATACAGATACAAGTATTACAACCACAACTATTGCAATTATCATTATTTTCTTTGATACCAAGTTATCTCAAGATACAGTTGGCAATGTTTGCTCTTATTAGTCTAAGTTCAGGCATACTGAAAAACCATCCAAGAGTATAGAACATGTTTTTGGCAATGTGGCAAACATAGTCAATATAATATAGGAATGTGCCCCATGTCACTTGTGAAGAAACGATTCTATGTCTTTCTCCCAATTTATTTGAGCTTTTTTCTAGTACTAGGAATATACGAAGTGTATCACCCTCCATTTAGTACAGATTCTGCAAGGATTGGAGATTATGAAGTCAAGGTAGAAACCACTCCTCCTGTTCCAGAAGCAGGAAAAGTTACGACAATACATTTTCTAGTTCTTGACAAGAATGAAAATCCCGTTGACAATTTTAGGATGGGTGTTCAGGTGTACTATAATGATAATCTAGTAAGCTCATTTCCCTCAGCAGACCATAGTTCTGGAAAATGTGATTTGGATTACACATTCACAGAGCCCGGCAATCATGTAATCAGAGTAGAACTTGTTGATTTCAAAAATGGTGGAATGTTATCATATGCATTCAATGTAGGCGTGCTTAATTTCTACATGAGTCTGTTCACGTATCTGATAATAGCAGGACTTGCAGGCGCTGCAGGAATCGTCATTGCAATAATTTTATTCCAGAGAAAGATCTGGCCCAAGAAAAGTAAAACATAGGGCGTGGTCCTGCGTTTGCAGGACATTTGGAGATTAGCTCCTTTGGAACCAACGCCATTGCGTGAATTCCTTAATCACACCTGCTGGACCACGCATCGTCAAGCCATTTGTCGTGACTCTACGATCACAGTTATAATATAATTTTAAATTATTTAAGAATTTATCTCAAAAACATATCAATAAAACTTTTGCATGAAATATTTGTACAAATATAGAATTTTTATCAAATTATTGTATTATCAGTATAGCATCAGTCAAGCATATTCCAGAATCTAGAATAACGAAACAGCCCAACCCAGCCAGAGATAAACAAGATAATTGACAGTGCAAACAACAGATACATCTCTCTTTTTCTATGTGCCAGATCAAGATTTAGAAATACAAATGCACCCAGTCCTATCAGACCAAAAAAAAGTATCAGCCTTCCAAGTCGTTTGAAATTCATCTAGTGAAACACTCCATGGTACAATATAAAACAGATCTGCCTTGATGTCATAAAACTAGGATGCTAAAAAAATTACACAATCCCGCATTTTTCATAATATTGCTGGTGATATTCTTCTGCTTTGTAAAATTCAGTTGCAGGCACTAGCTCAGTTACAATTTTTTTTCCAAATTTCCCAGATTTTTCCAGGCTCTCTTTTGACTGTCTTGCCTCTTTTTCTTGTTCTTGGGTATGATAAAATATGGCAGACCTATATTGCGTTCCAACATCTGGGCCTTGTCTATTTAGTGTAGTTGGGTCATGATTATTCCAAAACAGGTCCAGAACCTCACCATATGATATCTTTGTAGGATCATACTCTACCTGCACAACCTCTGCATGCCCAGTGGTATCAGTGCAGACATCCTCATATGTAGGATTTTTGGTTTTTCCTCCCATGTAACCTACGCTTGTTGATGTTATTCCTTTTTTTCTAAAGACATGTTCTATGCACCAAAAACAGCCTGCGCCAAATGTTGCTTTCATTAATGATATACCATCAATACAAGAATTAAATTCTATCGAGAAAGTAAATAGATAGATTTTGCCACGTCTTGGTCAGATACCTTACCTTCTGACCATCCACATAATGATGTCTTGTCAGGTGTCTGGACGAGCGAGTCCCCTTGGACAAATATGGTACCGCGTAAAACAAGATATTTCACAGCATAGTCTAGCTGGCTATCAGTTATGTCCCCATTACACCAAAATCCAACTGTCTTTTTGGTCCATGATGGAATGTGGCTCTGAATTGGCAGTACACTTATTGCAAATGTCTTGACCACAGAGTTTCCATTCTGATCCCTTGCCGCACAAGTTACAGTTGTGGAACCAATTGCAAAAAAAGAACCAGATTTTGGATCACATACTGGACTCTGGAGATTTGACATGATTGTGGAATTTGCATAGTTGACGCTTGTTCCAATTGAATTTGTTGCATAAAATATCAATGTAGGCGGAACCAGGTGAGATACGTTTGGTGCTGAACTTGAACTGGTATCATAGGAACCACCTCCCACTGTTACAAAGACACTTGATGGAAGTGACGGGTCATTGAATCTAAACTCTAGTGTAGAGCCCATCTCTACTGGAAACCCACCAATTGATTTTGGGATTTTGATATTTACCTCAAATGTATCAGTGTTAGGTCCAGTCTCTCTCAAAGCATATGGATTTGCCTGGAATACACTGTCTGCAAGTGTAGTCTGGACTCCACCCATGTGAAATTCTATCATATCAAGTGGAATATCATCAGGTGTTTGAGAATCAAGATTATAGTTGGGAGCATAGATATGCAGTTTAAAGTATTGACCAATTCTGACATTGGACGATGATCCTGTACTAGATGATGATCCCGAAACAGGACTTGATGGAACGCTTGTCAAGACTTTGGATTGTGTCAAGTCAGTTGGATTTCCAGAATAATCTGCCCTTTGGTGATATGTCATTAGAACAACATCACCACTTTTCAGCGGTTTTCCATCAACAGAATCTGGCAGTGTCAAATAAAGTAGAAAGACTCCAGTATCAATTCCAGTTTCTACCATGGCGCCAGGTCCGGACACTGGAACCCCATTTATTGTAAAATCAACTAATCCAGCTGTAGATATTGTCATCACTGCACGATGATCAGTTGACAGATTAGAGTCAGTCACATAAAAAGTCAATACAGTACCAGGTGTTGCAGGCGCTGCATAAGAAAGAGACATTGGCAGTAAAAGCAAGATGGCAAGAAATCCCTTTATGTAAAAAACATTCAGAGTATGTTTTTTCATCTAACTTTTTTTGAGAAGTTTTGGTTTTAGTTTGGTGTTGTTTTTTAAAAGTTCAAGTGCGATTGTTTTGTTGTCTAGTGCCAAGTCAAACTTTTTGTCAATCTTTAAAGCCGCATTAAAACACTTTATTGCATCCTTTAGCAAACCAACCTCTCCAAGTGAGAGACCCTTGTATGCTATTGCCGTAGCATATTTTGGCTGGACTTTTAGCGCCTTGTCATAGCAATCTATTGCATCATGATATTTTCCCAGAGTGTGTAATGCAGAACCCTTGTTTACAAGTGCATCAAGGTTATTTTTTTCAATAGATAACGCATCATCATAGCATTTTATTGCCTTGGCATGTTTTCCAAGTGTCTGTAGTGTAACGCCTTTGTTTATCAGAGCAGTGATATTTTTTGGATCCTTGAATAAAATCAGATCATAGTATTCCAACGCCAGTGTGTATTTGCCTTCTTCACATAGTTCGTATGCCTCATCTAAAAGCGAGGATTTACTCATCATCAAGAGTTAAAATCTGTAGATATTATATTTTTAGAATATTTTGTACCAAGCATAGGTCAAGACAGATCAAACATGCACGTCCGATCAATGAGACAGCAGAAAATGAGCTAGTACAATATTCTACAAGTGTAGAACATGACAATTTCTCGACTAAAAAATAAAAAAGGCCGGATACGCAACAGTCTTTAACGGCAATTCCTTGCGAAAGGCTAATGCATACGATAATCTTTGACTTTGATGGTACAATAGCAGATACGTTATCAGTAGTCATAAGAATCGCAAACAGGTTTGCAGACCATTATGGATACAAGAAGATTCCTCTCAGTGATTTACCAAAACTACGAGAGAAAAAACCAAGTGCAGTACTAAAACACCTAGGCATATCAATATTCAAGCTACCAATTGTAGCAAGAAAAATAAGATTTGAGATGAATAAAGAAATCATCAACCTAAAGACTGCAGTAGACCTAAGAGAGACACTTGTACACCTCAAAGAAAACGGATGTGTCCTAGGCATATTGACTACAAACTCTAGAGAAAACGTGGTAGAATTTTTAAAGAAAAATGATCTTGAGCTGTTTGATTTTGTCTATTCAGGTAGGGCAGTCTTTGGCAAGAGTAGACTGTTGAAAAAGATGATGAAGGAAAAAACCATTCCACATGAGGATCCAATTTACGTGGGCGATGAGATAAGAGATGTAGAGGCTGCCAAAAAGGCTGGAATCAGGATGATAGGGGTGTCGTGGGGGTACAACACCAAAAGTGCATTACTAAAATTCCACCCTGATCATGTCATTGAAGAACCTGAAGAGCTCAAAGGAATAATCCTAAACTAGAATCATAACAAAACAGCATTTGTTAGTAGGTTTCCTATCTTAGTATTTTTAGTTAAATCATGATTTAATCTAGTTTTTCCCCGGTTTAATTGCAAACAAAAGTCTTCAAAACAATCCTGAGAATAACAAAATCCCCCAGGACTGGAACTAAAATTAGAAGAATATAGTATCTAATCCCATCGGATTAGAACTTTTTCATTGCTATTGGAGGATTAAACTAATTGAATAATTTCCCCGTGCGTCTTGAATTGTTATTTGATATGTTGAAAATATGTCATACTACATTTCATCGGTATTGATCTTATAGAATATTCTTACCAACAAATTTACCACATTCCTTATTTATGATTTGCACCTATAATCGAATTTAGTATGTTGATTTCATACATCGACAAGTCAACTGCGATTGAAATCGCATTACGATTTCTAAATCAACACTTTTCTGTGCAAGACATTGATGCAGTTTTACAAGACAAGATCTGGCTAGTCACTGCACGAATCCAGGTATTTGGAAATACAATGACCGAGGAGATACAAATAAGCTGCACTACAGGAAAAATAGAAGATTATGCGCTGAAAAGGACCATATAATTGGCGGACGCAGTAATCATCAATTTTTGCCGATTCATCAAGAGCGATTAGATGCTGCATATGTAACCCCTAGTTTGAAATAATACTACAAGGTGCAATCAAGTAAATGAGTTCTGACGTAACAGAAGATGAAAAAAGGGCATTGACTCCAGAATCAGGATTTGACCTGTGCGGAATTGATTATTTTGAATCACTTGGAAGAAGATTATACTTTATTGCACATTATGAAAAATACCAAGATGCGCTAAACGCAAAAAAAGAACGTGATAGACCAGACGAATATTTGATTTTGTACAAAGGCGCACCGTAATGTCATCATTTATTTAGTTTTAGAATTTTGTTTTTCATCAGACATGGTTTTAAAAATTCTCACAGCTTCAAGATGCGAGCAATTTGCTTTTAGACCCTTGCCATGATGAAATTTGTAAAAATTCTTGAATCCTTCACAATCACAGCTGTCAGATGTAACCATGTATGATTTTGATGGATCACTTGATGATTTTACCTGAAACAAGTCATCATCAATCATGACTACGCCGCTTTTTGCCAATGCCTTGGCCTTTTTGATAGTATTGGCACTCATTATATCCTACAAAGTATTTCAATTAAATAATCCTTAAGTTTTTTTAACATAGTTGACTAGCATGCCAGAAGAGCCAGAAGATCCAGAATCTAAGATAATCAACCAAATGTTTGACGAAATAATGAAGATGATTCGTGAGAAACAGATCAGGCTAGAATCTATTGTTCAAAGGGCTGTTGAGCAGGGAACCATGCAAAAAGAGTCGTTTGACCGCATTTACCGAGTACTTACAGACTATGGCAAAAAGAAACAATGGGTATCAGGCTAGGAATTTCATAGTAAACTAAATCAAAATGGAAAAAATTGGAGAGGCGTCTTTGGTAGGACCTCTCCAAGAAAGTGCTTGCCTGGCCAAAATGCTGACTAAGAGACACATGTTATGTGAATTACATATTTGACCTAACTTTCATCTCTGGTACGATATCAGCAGATATAGGATTCTCTCAGTAGCAAAGCTGAGTTTTCATAACATTAGCTGAATTGAGCAAAAATAATTTTTGACACAACTATAATTTTACATTTAGGTTTTTGATTTTTTGAATTATCATGTCATGATCTGATTCAGGTTCAGTAGACAGTATCAGTAAACCATCATCAAGAAACAGAGTGATGAGTTTTACTCGCTCTTTTGATGTTATCATCCAGTTGGTCTTGCCTAGTTTTTCATTGAACATCTCATCCCAGGATGCCTTGACAGATGCCTGATAGTGAACCATGTTGCTTAGTTCTTCATCAAGCAATGGTGCAGCAGTTTGTTTTCTGGCAAATGTTACCAGTTTCCTATCTTTTATCCTACCTACAAAACGTATAGAATCATCAAGTTTTAAGATCTGCGAATATGGATCTGATTGTTTTATGCGCTGTGCCAATTGTTGAGTAATTAGATCCAAAGGAAATTTAACTCTATGCCGCGATCTAAATAAAACATGAGAAACGAAACGGATGTGACACTGCTAGAAAATATAATATTAAGACATCAGATTGGAGAAGAGACTGCATCAGGGATAAAACAAGCATGGAACAGAATCGATGCAATAGACGAATCTGAGACATTCAGATATGAATCAATAGAAGAATTTGAGAAAAAACTATCAAATCTAAACAGGCTAAAAGAGAAAGCGACCGAGTCATTTCGGCCATTTGCAGACAGATACCATACATCCCTTTGTGCAGCCATGGGTGTGCCCATGATGGATTCAATATCAAAAGCAAGAGAGGCTGGAATTTATGAGGCATTTTACGAGTTGTTCGGGCTGACAAATGCCAAAGCCAAGAGATTTGGCCTTGCCGCGCTGTATTCTGCAATACAGGGTCAAAAAAACGAGACTCTAGGCACGTATAACATTGTGTTTGACAGAGATTCGCCTTGGACATTTAGAAACGAGGTAGAGCACATGGAAGAATATGCCAGATATCATTTCAATAGTTATATGATAAATCAAATCAATACAACAAATCCATTTGGTCCAGTGGTGGAACTATACGAAAATGGCGCTGCAGATTTTATATTCATGCAAACAGAACAGGATGGAAAAATCAAAGAAAGATTGGCCACGTTTCATACTGTCAGTACAGATAATGGAAATGTCATTGCAGTACACATGACAGGTGATGACAAACTATTTCATTACAGAAAGTGGGGTGAGCCTTATTTTACACTAAATACAATCAAAGGGCAAACAAAATTAAGAATCATAGGAATTGCAGATCAGAGATTTGTCACAGGTTAGAATTTAGCTCAGTCTATAGGCATCTTTTTTCCATATTCTGACACCATCAACGAAGACCTGTTTTGGTTCCTCAAATACAGTATGCCACTTGCCATCGTGTGGAAAAAGCTTGTCCATTTCTTTTATCTTGTCATTTGTTGGATATGTATTAGTTAGTGCGCCCCACTTCATGTTTGGAAACTTTGGCATTATTTCGTTGATGTCTTTCATGTTACGATATGTTACAAAATCAAGCAATAAAACACTATCTAGAGTGACTGGTTTTGACCAATCCTTAGTCAATTAATCCTCATGTGTTGTACAGATACCAATGACAACAATAGTTGGAATCAAGACAAAAGACGGAGTAGTACTTGGATCAGACAAGAGAGCAAGCAAAGGCTTTTTCATCGGATCAAAGATAGTGCAAAAAATTGCAAAAATAGATGACACACTAGCTGTTGCAATTGCAGGGCAACTCTCAGATGCAGAATACATCATCAAGTTGACAAAAGCAGAGAGAAGACTCATGGAATTAAGGAGAGGATTTCCCTTGTCCATAAGAGAGGCCACAAGACTAATTGCAAACATTGCCTATTCCGGCCTTAGAAACTACCAGCCATACTATGTAGAATTACTGGTGGCAGGTGTGGATAAGGAAGGTGCACATGTTTTTGCAGCAGACATGAGCGGGGCAATTACAGAAGAAGACTTTGCATCATCGGGGTCAGGCTCACCAATCGCATATGGAGTTCTTGAGAGCTTGTACAACAAGGACGTAACCAACATTCAGGCAAGCGAGATTGCATCACGTGCAGTATCTGCTGCAATGGAAAGAGACCCAGGTTCTGGAAATGGCATAAACATTTTGGCCATACAAAACTTGCAAAAGGAGGCAGTGGCATAAATGTCAGAATCTCAAAACGGTAACAGGTTCCCATTTTACGGTCCACAAGGAAGACTGATTCTTGTAGACAGTGCATTGGAAGCTGTAAGCAGAGGCGCTACAACCATTGGTATCAAGACTCCAAACTTTGCAATGATTGCAAGCCAGATAAAACCAACACATCC
>JANWJG010000092.1 GCA_025449485.1 Nitrosotalea sp.
AATCCACCAAAATAGTAACTTCTTTTTTAACTCAGGATGGCAAGTATCTAATTCTAAAACGAAGTAACAAAGTGAGAACAATGAAAGATCTCTGGGCAGGCATAAGTGGTATCATAGAAGGCAATGAAGATCCATTATACAGAGCAAAAAAAGAGATACTTGAAGAGACCAGCATTACAGAAAACCAGATTACACTAATTCGTGCAGCAGTTCAAATGAGGACAGACTCTCCCCAATATGAAAACCACGAATGGTTGATTTTTCCATTCTTGTTTTCAGTGGAAAATCCCAAGATAAAATTGAACTGGGAAAACTCAGAGTATCAATGGATAACACCTGCAGATCTGACAAAATTTGAGATAGTACCCAGTCTTGAAAAAGTACTAGCCAGTTTGTTGTAACTTTTCTACTTCAGTTTTAGTAAATCTTTGTTGTGGAAGCATGATGTAAACACAAGCACCGCCACACATGGTACATGGAACTGTATTACCTTTGAGTTGACCAGTTCGTGCATGTATACGGGATGCTTCCTCAGGATCAATTGATAACGCAATTTGTTTTTCCCAGTTAAGTGTCCTTCTTGCCTCAGTCATCTCCATATCCCACTTGATTGCTTTTTCTCTTAGCTTGACAAGATCTCCCGCATGTGCTGCAATCCTATATGCAATCAATCCCGCCTTGACCTCTTCTGCAGTTGGTAGTGCGAGATGTTCTGCTGGGGTAAGATAGCACAATAAATCTACACCTTCGCTTGCAGAAATTGCCGCACCAATAGCGCTTGCAATATGATCATGTCCAGAAGCAATGTCAGTCACCAGTGGGCCTAGAACGTAATATGGTACTTCACCAATCAGAGACTTGGCAAGTCTCACATTAGCTGCTACCTCATTGAGTGGAACATGTCCAGGTCCTTCAACCATCACTTGAACATCTTTCTCATGCGCTACTTTGGTGAGTCGTGAGATGTTGATCATTTCTTGCACTTGGAGTTCATCATGAGAATCAAGAATGGAGCCAGGTCTTAGCGCATCACCCAAGCTAAAAGTAACATCATATTTTCTTGCAAGTTCTATGAGATAGTCAAAATGTTCATAGTATGGATTTTCTTTGTCGTATTTTAGCATCCATGCAGCTGTAATTGTGCCCCCTTTGCTGACTATACCTCCATGTCTTTTTACTGCAAGAATGCGTTTTGCAATATCCTTTGTAATTCCGGAATGAATTGTGGTATAGTCAACTCCATCTTTTACATTATGTTCAAAGGCATTAAGAAAATCATCCTCTGTAATATCAAGCGGATTCTTGTGTTTTTCTACACCATAATTATATGCCTCATAAACTGGAACTGTGCCAAAAGCAATCGGTGCGACCTCAAGTAATTTTCTACGATACATTCCAACATCTCCCCCATCGCTAAGATCCATGATGGTATCAGCATGATATTTTATTGCGACCTGAGCTTTTTTGATCTCTTCCTCAAGATTTTGATTTAATGTCGAATTTCCGATGTTTACGTTTACCTTAGTCTTCATACCTTTCCCTATTCCAACTACTCTAATCTTTTGAGGTCGAGAATTATTGTGAGGGATGATTATAGAACCATTTGCAATTTTAGGTATGAGCCAATCTAATGTTACATCTTCATCATGTGCAACTGCCTTCATCTCATCTGTAGCGACACCCCTTCGGGCGGCATTCATCTGTGTACTCAATTTACTATTTTTAGCGAGTAATTGGATTTAAACGTGAGTTTCTAAACACAAGATCATGAATCTATTATCCATTGCTGGCTCTGATCCTTCTTCAGGTGCAGGCATCCAAGGAGACATGAAGACATTTGATGCATTTGGAACATATGGTCTTAGTGTGATCACTGCCATTACAAGCCAGAACACAAGGAGATTTCTTGATGTAAAGCCAGTCAGTGCATCACTTGTAAAAAGTCAGATAAAATCAATTCTTGAAGATTTTCGCATAGATGCAATAAAGATAGGAATGGTTTACGACAGCCAAACCATAAAAGTAATACATTCAGAACTTGAAGGAATCAAAATTCCAATAATTCTTGATCCCATATTCAAATCTACAACAGGCGGAGATCTTCAACTCAAAGACGCTTTTGCAAATTACAAAAAATTTCTAATTCCCATTTCTTACATCATCACTCCAAACATGCAAGAGGCTGAAAAAATTTCAGGCATCAAGATCAAGTCATTAAAAGACATGAAAAATGCTGCAAAAAAAATCCAAAAAATTGGAGCAAAAAATGTAATAATAAAAGGAGGACATTTTCTTTCAGGCTCTAAGGTTGTAGACACACTATTAGAGGATAAAAAATTCCACACATTCTCTCATGATAGACTAAAATTTGAAAACCATGGAGGAGGTTGTACATTTTCAGCCGCACTATGTGCAAATATTGCAAGAGGAAAAAAACTATCAGATGCAGTAGATATCGCACGTCTTTTCACAATAGAATCAATGAAAAATGCTGCAAAAATTGGAAGTGGTCTTGTCATAGTTGCACATTCAAAAGGAGATGAGATTGAGAGTCATCTATCGCATGCCATTTCAAAATTTTGTTTGATAGACAACATCTACAAATACATTCCAGAGTGCCAGACAAATTTTGTATATTCAACATCAAACCCACTGTCTTTGGATGACATAATGGGATTGGAAGGAAGAATAGTCAGAACAGGAAAACGTTGTACCATTGCAGGGGATCTCAAATACGGAGGATCAAAGCATGTGGCATCAGCAGTATTAGAAATGGCAAAAAAGTTTCCATCCATTAGATCTGGCGTGAATTTAAGATATGACAGCATGACAATAAAGCACGCAATCTCAAAAGGTTTGAAGATTTCATCATACGACAGAAATGCAGAACCTGCAAAAACCAAAGAAAAGGAAGGCAGTACCGTATCATGGGGCATCAAGAAAGCAATAGACAGTTTGAATACACCTCCAGACATCATATTTCATACAGGGGATTTTGGAAAAGAGGCCATGATCCTAGTTTTTGGGAAAACCCCAGAAGACGTACTGAGAAAAACTTTGATAATAATCAGATAGAACATTTTCAACCTTCAACATAAATACCAGAAATTTAGAATAATTTACGTGAAAGCCGTAATTTTAGCTGGCGGTCTTGGTACAAGACTTCAGCCATATACCATATTCCTTCCAAAAGCAATGTTACCATTAGGAGAAAAACCTCTTTTAGAACACCTCATAGAATGGGTAAAACTTGGAGGAGTTGATTCGTTTGTTCTTTGTGTAAGTTACCTAAGAAAAACAATCGAGGATTATTTTGAAGACGGTAGTAGATTTGGTGTAAAAATTGAATATGCTGTTGCAAACAGACCTCTTGCTACAGCAGGTCAGCTAAAAACAGCAGAAGAATTCATCGATGATACTTTTGTTTGCCTATATGGAGATTCAATATTTGATTTTAATTTGAAAAGCATGATACAGAGTCACCATAAGAAAAAATCATTTGCCACCATGGGATTGTTTGAATACAAGACAAAATTACAATATGGATTCATAGAGACAGACAAATCAAACAGGGTAAAAGCATGGCGCGAGAAACCCGAAGTAAAGGGAAACATCAACATAGGATGCTATGTCATGGAGCCTGGCATATTCAAGTACATACCACCCAACAAACCATATGGCATGGATGATGTCATACGCAGTGCAATAGCAAAGAAAAACAAAGTCGATGGATATCTCATAAAGAAGGGCTTTCTGGACATTGGAGACAAGGCTTCATACAGAAGAGCTTACCAACACTATATCACTCGGCTGGGTCGGATTTAGACCTATGGTCATGACGGCAATCAAGATACGAAAATTACAAAAAAAAGATCTATACAATGGGTTTTTACTTTCACTTGATGCGCTTAGAAAATCAAGCCACATCAAACCAAAAAAAGCCAATGTGATTTTTGACAAGATCTCAAAAAATCCTCATCAGATAATCTATGTGGCAGTAGAGAGTTCAAAGGTAGTAGGTTCTGCAAGCATTTTGATTGAGCAGAAATTTATTCATGAGGGAGGCAAAGTTGGTCACATTGAGGATGTGGCAGTAAGAAAAGAATTCCAGGGAAAAGGGATTGGAAGGCAGATAGTTGTTGCACTCTTAAAATATGCTGAAAAAGAGGGTTGTTACAAAACAATTCTTGATTGTGCAGACGAGTTGATTCCTTTTTATGAAAACATTGGATTCAAAAAGTATTCTAATTCAATGCGATTTGATCATCGGTCAAAAAGATAGTCTCTTTTCGGCATAGGCTTTACCCTAAACAATAGTACACCTATAGCAATAACTGGAATAGAAGTTATTGTAAACACCATAGGTGATGAAGTAAGTTCTGGTACAACATATGCAGGTATTATTTTTAGTATCAACATATTGACGTAATACATTCCTGCAATAGTGACTAGTCCGCCAGTGATTAGTAGAGAGCCTACTAGTCTTGAACCATATCTACGTGCCAATACAAAAGATGAACCTGCAAGAACCATGGCAGGAGCCACACTTATGGAAATGAATTCACGTATTTGAGATGAAGGATCAATGTCATGAGTTGGCTGTGCGAGGTAAACACTAATGGATATCATTTGAGCTACAAACATTACAAACAAGCCAAGACTTGCAACAGCTACCCATCGTTCAATTGCCACAATAACTCATCTCTTAATTCAATAAATAAACCAAATGATTGTCTCTAAACTATTCCAACAAGATTTGCAAGCTCTTTTCTACATGCAGAACCCAGTTCTTCAGCAGCCTTTTCTGGAGTAACCTTGTTGAGGAATACACCATATCCACGCTCCAATCCAGACCAAGGATCAGCTTGAGGGTAAACTTCAATGTGCCAATGAATTTGTCTATTGTTCTTTTTCTCAGGTGAGAGATGAAATACCATATTGTATGACAAATTTTTCATGGTATTTGCCAATCCACCCAACGTAGCGCGCAAAATCAGAGACAGGTCGTTTATCTCTTTTTGAGTTATTTTAGAAAAACTTGTTATGTGTTTTTTTGGATAAATCCAGAATTCATATGGATGTGATGGAGCCCACGGACAGAAAGCAAGAAATCCTTCTGTTTGAAGTATTTGTCTAGGTCCTCCTGTTTCGGTACCGACCGTCTGACACATTGGGCATATTCCTTTTTCATTTAGTATTTTGTGTGCTGCCTCTGCCTCTTGTTCTATGACAGGAGGAATTGTTGAAAATGTCACAATATTGAGATGTGCATGTGTGGTAGAACCACCTGCTTCTTTTCCGTGGTCTACATATATTGAAACATATGTTACTCCGCGTTGGGTGTATAACCATCTAAGTCTGTCTTGGATTACTACAAGTACGTTGGACCATTGTTCAGTAGATATGCTTGCAAGAGAGTCTTTGTGCTTTTCTGAAGCAACTACTACATAATGATATCCATAAGCAGGTTCGCTGTAGAGAGGTCTATCACTGTATGAATTTTCAGATGTTGTTGTAACAATTGGATTTTTACTTTCAAATACTCTTACAGACCAATTCTGAACATAGTTGTCTTCAGTATCCTGAAGTCTTTGCAACATACCATCTTTTGCTACAAGAGAAAGTGTTGATGGATTGGTCATGGATTCATTTCCTGGACAGTATGGACATTTTTTTGAATCAACTGGAGAATGACTTTCAGGGGATGTGATTACAAACCTATCAATAGAATAATCCTTCCTTAAATCCCCCATACTGCTAGACTTTGGATCTAGCAATTTAAAACCTTTGCAAAGATCGGAAATAAACGCAAATATCATACCATTTTAACATTAAACAGGTCGCAGGTAGAGATCATTTCGATTAAAAAATTAAACTTAAATTGGAAGATCAGATCTTTGAATTTGTCTCATGTCAACAGCATCATTAAAACGCGATCATGCTTTAATTGAAAAAGTACTAAAATCAATGTGGTCTACCATCCCATTACTCAAATCTGGAACTACAATACCAGAACCAATTTTGAATCAAGTAATTGACTTTTCTTTGAATTTTACAGACGTTTGCCATCATGGAAAAGAAGAAAATTCGCTCTTCCCAGAACTTGAAAAGAAAGGAATGCCAAGAAACTCAGGACCAATTGCAGTCATGCTGATGGAGCATGAAGTTACACGAAAGATAGCAACCAGAATGGAGGCATCTTCAAAGACATACCTGAAAAATGGTGATGCTACGCAGTTGATAGTAGACATGCAAGAATACATCAATCATGTAGTACAACATCTTTGGAAGGAAAACAACAGACTATTTGAGATGGCAGAGATGGCACTTAGAAACGATGTAGACCAAGTCAACAAGAGCCTTCAAGATGTAGAAGACACAAAACTCAAGGAGATAGGTAAGACAAGACAGGATTACGAGAATTTTGCAGAGGAATTTACAAAACAATTCCCACCCCAAGAAGAATAACCAGGATTTTAGTAGAAAATTACCAAAGGACTTTTCTAGTACACATTTATGAGAAAAATATGAGTCAAAAATACCAGATATCAAGCTGTTACATGCAAAAAAGGAGCATCCAGTCTTGACAGTAAAGACTGGTGACAAGGTCAAGATAGAGTATACTGGAACTCTGGAAGACGGGACAATCTTTGACAGTTCTGCAGACCATGGAACTCCTTTGGAGTTTGAGGTTGGCAGTGGCCAAGTGATAAAGGGATTTGATGATGCAATACTTGGAATGAAGGAGGGAGAAGAGAAGCAGTTTAGCATTGCACCTGCTGATGCATATGGAGAGCATGATCCAACTTTGGTTCAAAAGGTGCCAAGAGAAATATTTCCTCAAGATGCAGAACTTGTTCCCGGACTATTGTTTGAGGCAGGACTTCCCACTGGAGAAAAGGTACCTGCCACAATAACTGAGGTACAAGAAGGAATTGTTTCAGTTGATTTGAATCACCCCCTTGCTGGGAAAAAATTGAATTTCAAGATCAAAGTATCAGTCATAACATCTTCTTGATTTTTATTTTATCATTGTAATTTATTTCAGAATTTAGATCGCTCAAAAAATCAAGGTTTATGTGTGATGTGAAAAAACTGAGGTTTGTAGGACAAAAATGGATAATTCAGACATTCACTTTGTATATGTTCTTCTTGATGGCATAGGCGATTTGCCCCATCCAGATCTGAAAGGCTCCACACCACTAAGTTATGCAAAGACTCCTAATCTTGATAAACTTGCAAGAAACGGTGCCATAGGAGAAGTAATTTCAGTAGGCAAAGGCATAGCTCCCCAATCAGACATTGCTGTTTTCAACATGCTAGGATACAGATTTGAAAATGCACAATACGTTGGAAGAGGAGTAATTGAAGCAATTGGGGTAGGAGTAGATTTTAAGAACGGTGACCTTGCACTACGAGGAAATTTTGCTACTGTAAACGATGAGAGAATAATCACTGATAGAAGAGCGGGAAGGAAAATTGAGAAAGAAGACGCCCTTGCAATTGCACGCGAGATAGAAGAAAAACTCAAGTTTTCAAATCCAAAGGCATCAGTAGTAGTTGCCCCAACAATTGGACACAGAGTGATTGTAAGAATACGATGTGATGGAACGTTTCTAACACCAGATATTAGTAATACAGATCCAGCATATGCAAGAATAGACGGCATGGGTGTTGCCAAAGCAGTAGGAGATTACATGGAGGTGGAAAAATCATTGCCATTAAACGAATCTGATGGTGCAAAACTTTCTGCATCATTTGTAAATGAATTCACAGACAAGTCTCTTCAGATCATGAAAGACAGCCAGATAAACAAGAATAGAAAAGATCAAGGAAAAAAGATGCTCAATTCCATCCTATTACGTGATGCTGGAAACAAATTTCCAGACGTTGTACCAATAAACAATCTACACCAAATGCAGTTTTCATGCATAGTGGACATGCCAGTAGAAATAGGAATAGCAAATGTTTTAAAAATGAAATCATTTAGCGCAGGAGGCCTTACAGACTATGAGGAGAAGGCCCGAGTTGCAGCCAAGGCAATGGAAACACAAAATGCAATTTATGTCCACATCAAAGGCCCAGACGAATTTGGTCATGATGGAGACGCAGTTGGCAAGATGCAAAATATAGAAGAAATAGATCAGCGATTCTTTGGTACACTGCTTGATAACATTGACACGTCAAAAGTTGCCGTAATCATATCAGGGGATCATTCCACACCATGCATAAACAAGAGCCATAGTGATGATCCTGTTCCAGTTTTGGTTTCAGGGGACTTTATCAAAAAGGATGGAACGACAAGATTTACAGAAGACCAGGCAAAGAAAGGCAATATTGGGCTTCTCATGGGAGCAGATGTCATCAAAACAGCAGTAAAGATGATCAAATCATAAATGGCGCTATAGACTTGGAAGATATCATCGTTCCAACGACTTGCTGGAACTGACCTACATCAATTCCATAATACATTCCTGATGCATTGACAAATTTATCCATGGCCCTATTCATGATTGAAAGACATATGTCATTTTCATATTTTTGATAATGAACCAGTGCTGCTGCAACAAGAATTATTCCTTGAACAAGGTCTTTTTCTCCTTCCTGGGTTTTTTTCCAAACGCCCTCAAGTACTTCGTGACATTCCCAGTATCGTTCATCGTTAAAGTATTGTTTTGCTCTTTTAATGGCATCCTCTTTTTCAATTTTTTCTTCCACAACAGGTCTTGCATCATGGAGCAAACCAATTGTTGCAAATTTTTTTACAATTACGTCCAGTTCTTCTTTTTTTACAGATACGTCAAACTCCAGATATTTGGTTGATACTCGCATATCTCGTACAATTACATCCATTTCTAAAGTCATAGAGTCAGCTTTTGCAAGTAGTGTTTTAGCATCAATTGGGAGATAACCTGAGTTTTTCAGGTGAAGCATAAATCTGTCCATGAATTTTTGAGATGTTGTTTTCTTAAATTGTTATCTGGGAGCAGTTAAGATTTATATGAACTATTAAAAGGACTTGGATTACATGTCAATGATTGAAGTTACACGAGATGTAAAGAATCCCTTACTGTCAAGAAGAGAGATTACATGTAACTTCAAAGGCCTTTCTGGCAGACTAAAGAAACTAGAGGCAGTAGACATGATCTCAAAGAAATTCAATCTAGAAGGAAAAATTGTGATACCAATATTGTTGAAGAACGAAACTGGAAGACCCGTAGTGTCAGGAAGTTTCTATGTATACGAAGATGAAAAACTTGCCAAAGAACATCTCAAGGCAGCAGTCTTTGCAAGAATTGAAAAAGCAAAAGGTGCAGCAGCTGTAAAAGCAGAAGGTGAAGCACCAGCAGAACAAGCAGAGGCACCAAAGGAAGAGAGCAAGTAATGGCAGGCAAGAAAGGCTCAAGCCCAGCAGTATACAAGTATTACAAAGTTTCAGGAGAAAAAGTAGAGAGAATAAAAAAAGAATGCTCAAGATGCGGCAAAGGTGTATTCATGTCCAACCACAAAAATAGACGAAGCTGCGGCAAGTGTGGTTTTACAGAATTTAATCAATAACTAGTACAGTTTTTTCTTTCTGAGTCTAATGGCTTTTTGTTCTATTTGATCTAATTTTTGTAAAAGAATTGGATCAATTGCAGTGTTTGCGATTGCCGTTGCAGGAATCTTGGCAATATTAGTATCCATTGTTATGTTTATGACAGGAAGATTATTGCCTATCCAGAATTTCATTACCTTGTCTTCTAGCTTATAGTCTCGGAATCCCTCTGGGAATTTTTTTGTTATATGCAACAGCAGAGTCTTGTCATCAAATACAGCTCTTGGTTCAGAGAGCCTAGTAGAATCTGAATAATTACTCTCAAAAATATTGCTGCTAATTTCATCTGATACCATATCCATCTTGGATATCCTCCTAATCAATTCTAGATAGTGTAAAAACTCGTGTGCCAAAATTGCATGTATTGTACCTTTGAGACCATACGCAACAAGCGGTGCTGTGATTTGTATAATGATATTTAATTTATCATTTGAAATGACGGGAATTGTTCTTGCAAACAATATGCCATAATCAAAGGAACCTGCAGATGGATGAGATACAACGATGGATGGTTCCACATATGCAAGAGGAAAATTGATTCCTGAGGCTTTTTCTATTCGTTGTATTCCAGATAGTGCCACTTCAAATCTCTTTATGACTAACGAGTGAATCTTGTCAGGAATCAGTCCATTTTTGTGAGCTTCGTGTACTCTAAGTAAAGGATCCAACCGAACAAGATTGAATTTGACTATAATAAAAGCTTGACACAGTGATATAGATTTCAGCTAGTTTTATCTAGAACAAAAGATCCGGATCAGAATTTGTTACAATTACTCGAAAATTCAGTTACTAGTGACTATTTTATGAAAATCAAATGTTGTACACTTGCATGCATTTTCAAGCAGTATGCTCATACTTGGCTCCATGTTGGTTCCAGATACAAGTCGCTTTAATGGTATTCCACCATCCAATGTCAGCATGGCGGTAAATGACTTTGTATCAATTTTTTTAATCTTGATGTCATAGACTCTTTTTTGATTTTTCCAAGGTAGATTTTCATTCACTGATACAGGCATGTCTTTTAGACTTTCAAGTACCTTCAATGTCTCAGGTACAAGATCTTTTTCAGTGGTTACATCTAGCAATACATCAGTCTTGAATTTTATCTGTTCAGTTGGCACCTTTGAGATGACTTTTAGGTTGAGAACTGATACATTGCCGAGACTGATTTTTTTTGGCAATACAATTTTTCTTTTGTGTGGGTTTACTAGTTTGACAAAAAATGGCCTTCCATTTCCCAAAACAAGACTAGATTCATCTTCGCTTCCTATCCAGGTTATTTTGGCTTGTTGAGCACCAAATTTTTCAAACAAAAACTTGGCAATATGACCTTCGACACTATTGAATTCAGATATGCCATGAAAGTCACAAGCAAAGCATCCTTTTCCCTCACACCTATTGCAAGATTCTTGTTTTTGTGGAATTCCTCTTGCTTTCTTTGTGTATCTTCCTTGTAGAATCAGTGCTTTTGGTTTGATATCACATTGGTCTTTTTTGAAATCAATTGTAAATACAATATCAGGATTTTGATAATCAACCCTAGTTCTAGTTCTTTTCCCAAATTGTTTTCCCATCTCTCTTGTAACATCGCTTTTTATTCCCGCAATGCCACGAAGTTTGAATTTAGAACGTATGATATCATCCCTATCTAAGATGGAAGGCTGGAGAATTGCACCAATAAGAAATGTTGAGAATTCATATTCTTTTGACATGTCAAGAATTTTGTTCAAAAATACTCCAAGTTCAGGCATCAAGTTCTTGCAAAGATAGCATGATTTTGGTTTACTTTGTTTTATAATTTTTCTAATTTTCTCTCCAAGATTTTTATGAGAAACTAGATGCAGTTTACTTGCAAACATTCTTCCAATACAATAGTCACAGAGATGATATTCTCGTAAAATTTGTCTAGTTTCATCAATTACTGCATCCATCTTGGTTTTTTTCATTAGTTTATCAAATAAACAAAGGTGTTTTAATCCTAGTTATGTCATCTACCAAGGATACAATCTTCTGCAGGTTTCTTTTTCCGAAACACTGATGGCTTTTGTAGGACATGTCTGTGCAGCATCAAGAATTTTTTCAGAATGTGCCCCATGCTCATTAATTACCCTAGATTTCGGGTTTACCTTTACATTTTTTTCTACTCGAAATACAGAGGGTGCAATTGTTTCACAGCTACAGCATGCAATACATTTTCCTGGATCAACATTTACAGAAACAGAAATATCATTTTCAACTCTGATAGGTTCAGTTTCAACTTTAACTTCAGATCGTACTTTATCATAGTAATCCCAGAAGGTTTTTTCATAACGTCTCCAGAAATCCTGATATTCATTTTCTGCGTATTTTGTATACCTAGTCCAGTCTTCATTTGGATTTCTATCAGATTGTCTTGCACCCCAAGAATATGCCCCAGAAGTAAAACCAGATTTTTTCTTTGATTCTTGGTTGTAGTATCTTTCAGAAGACTTTACTACATTTTTGTATTCTGTACGCAGTATTTGATAAGCCTCTGTTACAGTCTTGAATTTTGTGCTTTCTTGATCTGAGGAATTCTTGTCAGGGTGAAATTGTAGAGCAAGTTTCCTATAGGCGGATTTTACCTCTTTGATTGAGGCCCCTTCTTGGAGACCTAGTGCTTGGTAACACTGGTAGGTATTCAACAAGATATTCTAGATTAACCATGCAAGATATTTAGATACATCTTTTTAGAATGTTATCCCAGGCCCATTTTTCTGAGCATGCCTTGCATCTGTCGTCCCTTGGAAGCTTTCATCATGGTCTTTGAATTTTTGTATGCCTTGAGAAGTTCTTTTACTTCGTGTTCTGGCCATCCAGAACCTCGTGCTATTCTTTTTACCCTTGATGCATTTATCAAATCAGGATCAGATTTTTCATCCTTTGTCATAGACTGGATGATGTAACGCCATTTTTCCAT
>JANWJG010000093.1 GCA_025449485.1 Nitrosotalea sp.
CTATCCTTTACACAGTTACAAACTTGGTCTTTATCGTCTTCCTGTAAAACTTGAAGATACTTATGAAATTGATTCTATTGTCAGTGGATTCAAGAAAGTATTTGAGATGGATAAATTTGCCGACAGGGTTTACGCTACATATAGATGGAAAGAAGAAAATCTACCGGACCCAGATGATGATGGATACAAGTCAATAGATCTTGAAATTCAAGTCGAGATTGTAACTGGAGAAGTTGTAGACATGATATACCAAGTATATCCAGTTGAAAAATATGGCGACGGTCTATGGGTTAAAGATTATAGAAAGAAAGCAGATGCAAATGCAAAGATGATAATTGATACCATTTTACGAAATAGTGTACTTGCAGACAAAATGGTAGAGCATGACGTAAAAACAAAACAACTAACACCAGAGCAAGCTCTCAAAGCACTAGAAGAACTAACACCATTAGCTCAGATAGTTCCAAATGCAAAACCAAAACCAAAGCCTGCAGCTCCTCAACCAGGACAACAAGCTGCACCGGAAGCAGAACCTGAAACACCTTCTGGCGCAAAACCAGGTCCAATAGATGTTGACTTTAAATCAAAACTCAAAGTTGTTGAAACTTTTACTGCTCCATCTAGTCACAAGATAAAGGTATTCGGTCATCGAAAGGGTAACGAAATACTTGGAATCTGGGGAGAATTTGTCTCAGTTGATTATGATATCTGTGTAGGAGATGGTGCATGCATAGATGCATGCCCTGTAAAAGTTTACGAATGGGCCGAGTTTGCAGGTCATCCAGCTTCTGATAAAAAACCATTGATGGCACGAGAACCTGATTGTATATTTTGCCTGGCATGTGAAAATGTATGTCCTGTTCAGGCAATAAAAATATCAAAGAAAGGTTAAGCCAAATTTTAGCGGTAGGGCTATAAAGACTCGAGAGTTGAAAAACTCCAAATGTTTACACATGCTACTCTTCCTAATCCGCTGACAGGGTTTCTCTGGAATATTTTCATCTGGATTGCAATGATAATTACGCTCTATACATGCAACTTTTACTATCTTGTAGTAATTGCAAGGCGTCAGAAAAAAAATAATTCTATAGAATTCAAAGAAATTCCGACTGTAACAATTCAACTTCCGATATATAATGAAAAATACGTTGCTTCAAGATTGGTAAATGCAGTATGTGCACTAGATTATCCAAAAGACAAGTTGTGCATCCAAGTACTAGATGATTCCACTGACGAAACATATGACATGCTTGAGAATCTAGTTTCAGATTACAAACAAAAGGGATTTGACATACAACATGTGCGAAGGTCCGACAGGAAAGGATACAAGGCTGGTGCGCTTCGAAATGCAATGAAATTTACAAAAAGCGACTTTGTTGCAATTTTTGATGCTGATTTTATACCTCCTACATGGTTTCTCAAAAAAGCTTTGTCTTACTTTTGCACTCCTGATATAGGACTGGTACAATGCAAGTGGGGCCATGTAAACGAGAAATATTCTCCTCTCACAAAGGCCCAAGCCCTCAGCCTTGACTTTCATTTTCTGGTAGAACAAAAAGCAAAAAGCAATTCTCATCTCTTTATGAGTTTTAATGGTACTGCTGGTATCTGGAGAAAGCAATGCATTGAAGATTCTGGTGGATGGCACATTGCTACCCTGGTTGAAGATCTCGATCTAAGTTATAGGGCACAAATGAAAGGTTGGAAATGTGTCTTTATTCCTGATATTGTAGTAGATGCAGAACTTCCGGTACAAATGAATTCGGCAAAAAGGCAGCAATTTCGGTGGGCAAAAGGTTCGATACAATGTGCCATAAAATTACTTGGCTCTGTTGCGATAAAAAAATTACCAGTTGATACAAAAGTTCAGGCATTCATACAGCTTACAAGGCACATTGTACATCCGCTAGTTCTTGCACAGTTTCTAATCTTGCCAATACTCTTGGCTTCAAAAATAAATCTCTATATCATAAACGGGTTGCCTGCACTGACAATAATTGCTTACTTGGCAATGGGCCCTGTTGCATATCTGATGGTCATACAACAAATGTATGAGAAAAAATGGCGGTCAAAGGCAATGTCTTACTTGTATTTGATTATCTATTCTGCTGGCATGTCTGTCAACAATACTGTGGCAGTTTTTGATGCGCTCTTTGGAAAAAGAAATGAGTTTTTGCGTACACCAAAATTTGGAATAATAAAAAATGATGATGACTGGAGAGACAAGGCATATGCTCTTCCATTTACAAAAACTACACTTCTTGAGATATTTTTTGGTGTATATGGAATACTTGGCATATTTATTGCGATATTCTCTGGTAATCCTGTATTTGTACCAATAATTGGAATTCAGGTAGCTGGATTTCTTTACATTGCATATCTTAGCATATCTCATTCAACATTTAAAAAAGGCAAATCAAGAGGTAGAGTCGAATCAAAGGCAGAAAAAATGGCAAATAATTACTATAAAATCGCACTAGCTGGAATAATTGGGTTGATCATAGTCGGTGTGGTCCTTGCCTTTGAAGAATATGGCAGTACCATTTATCCACTGGACCAATCACGAGGAATTTTGGTTCGAATCCAGGCTACATCTGACCCTCAAGCCATTTCTGATGACATCAAGACAGTAGAGCAACTTCTTCCAAAATCTGGAAACCCTGTTTGGATATTTCCTACAGAAGACACAGACTTTGGAATGATGCAAAAAGATCTTAATACAATGTCGTCTACGGTTGACAAAATCTCAACTACTTCTCCTGACACTGCAGCATTTCACACTGGCATGCTAAATGTTCATTCTCAAGCAATAGCTCTAGTATTCAATTTGCTTGATGCGACACCATACATGTACGTAAGTGTCTCAAACATGTTGTTTGGAAGCATATGGGTTGCAGTAATTATTGGAATCTTTGCTTTGTTGAAAAAGAAGAAACAGTCACTTGACAAACACGACGAAGACTAGGTAATATTTAACTCGCGTCTTATTTCATCCACTGCACGTATTCCGAAAAGATCACGGACTTGTTCCATTCTGATTGCTTCCTTTACAATATCAGAACCAAGTTCTGTTATCAAAAGCCTGAATGCTTCGGTAAATCTTATCTCCCACTTGTCTACACAATCTAAAATCTTTGCAATGCTCCATTGCTTTACCTCAAAAGGCAATGGCATCTTTGTTTCTACCTCTATTGAAATTTTATCAAATAGATTTATCATGTCCCTTGTCTGTCTTGTCATCTTTTCGATATCCTCTAGTGTGCCATATTTTGATTCAGAACGCATTCTTATGTTTGACTGGAACTCTGACAGGCGTAACAATCCCATGACTTCGTGTGATGTATTCTGGGATGTCTTGTGGGTGACACTACGAATATCTTGTAACTGCTGAGAGATCTCGTATGTCTTCTTGTTAAACTCTGAGATTGATGCCGAGTTTTTGTTCAGTAATTCTGCAAAATCTGATATTTTTTCATCAAGGTTATTGTTCTTGCCAATCATGTTTTCTTTGAAATTAGTAAACTCGGAATTGATGTTTCTGATGTCATTTCCAAGCATAGATAGAGACTCTGTTTTTTTAATCAATGAATCAATCTCAGAGCCCACGTTTCTTATTTCAGAATTCAAGCCTGGTATGGTGTCTGTCTTTGAGATTACAGTTCCAATCTCGTTTTTCAGATTGGATATGCTCTCTTCCAGTCCTGACATTTTTTCAGTTTTGGAAGATATTTCTTTTGTACTTTGTCTTACTTCTTCAATTTCTTGATGTAAGCTAGAAAGTGATTCTGTACGGCTCATGGCATTTTTGACTTCTTCTCGTACCTTCTCGGTTTTTTCCGATACATGCATAATCATTTTTGTGTTGTTTCTAGTGGAATCGATATTGTCTGCAATGCTTTGCATGATTTTGGCAGTATCTGGCATGGACTCTTGCTTGTCGCGAATCTTCTCTACGTGGTCTTGAAGCTTGTTTATTTGATTATTTATCTTGTCTATCAAGTTCGAATGTGCCTTGACTTGGGTCATTCCAGAAAACAAGCGCTGTGTGTCTTCTTCAATGATATTCATTTGTCTTGAATTTTTCTGAATCTGATCTAATGATGAATTTACAGATGATATCATGTCTTTAAGGGAAACCAGTATCTTTTGATTTTCTACAAATATCTTTGACATTGTTTTTACTTCAGAAGCTAGAATCTTGGTAGCGTCTGAAATTGATGACATTTTTTTGACAACGTCATGTGTAGACTCTTTTGGTTTTGATACTGGACGTTTTGATTTTACCACTTTTAATTAGAATGAAAGCAACCGATAAAAAAGTTAGGTTTTGATTTTTTATGGTACAAAAAAAGAACCAGGTTTAGTGATTTACTAACTCTGGATCGTGTAGGCTTTCATGAAAGGTCTTTGCTACCAAGCCATTTGCAGTCTCAAAGAACTGTTTTGGACAAAACTCACAATTTAACATACATTACGGTATCATACGGTACTATTAATAACGAGGTAACTTTGCTATTACCACTTGTCTGATTTATTTTTCAAGTTTTAGTGAGGCAGAATTTATGCAGTATCGCAAGCCTGTGGGGTTTGGGCCATCATCAAAGACATGTCCTAGATGTGATCCGCAATTCTTGCATGATACCTCAATTCTGAGCATGCCATGGCTCGTATCCTTGTCTTCTTTTACATTGTCTGAAACTGGTTTCCAAAAGCTTGGCCATCCTGTTCCAGAATCAAATTTTGTCTCAGAGCTGAACAATTCGATTCCACAGCACAGGCATTTGTAAACCCCTTTCTCCTTTGAATCGTGATATATTCCTGTAAATGGCGGCTCTGTACCTTTCATTCTACACACAAAATATTGGTCTGAGGTCAGTTTGTCTTTCCACGGATCACTCATTGACTCATTTATTGTGCCTTTTGGGATTTAACCCTTGAGTCTAATTGTATTTTTCAAGCAGTCAGATACCCCAGGTATAATTCATCATGTAATCAGTATACCCAATCATCATTCTGCAAACACCTTATCTTGTTATGCCATATATTGTGACTGATCTCTCTTTTAGGACTCTCTCATGGTGCTAGAGGTAACAAATTTTCACCAAATTGTTATCCTGTATCACCTTGGATATTAAATAAAATTTTGTAGAGCCTTGTATGTGAAAGACGAGATACTTGACAAAATCAAGTCTTCCGGTATAAGTGGGGTAAAGAAGGCTGACCTGAAAAAGGCATTCGGAAAGGCCTGTGAAGATACACTTGAGGAACTACAGGCAAATGAACAAATATTTATCGAGAAAAAAGGCGTGGCATACTTTGTTTGGACAAGCGAGAACTATGTCCAACATGTAACACAAAATGATCCAAAATTCAAACTAATGCTTAACATGTTTGCAGGCGTAAACCAGTCCATTGCAAAGGTAAAGGCACATGCAGATGTGCTGCAAGAGGAAATGGAGCGAGCTTCATTAAGAGAAGCAGGTTCCAAAAATGATGACTTTGAAGGAGTCTTTAACAGTTCACTAAATGAATCATCTACATCAATAGGATGGGTTCCATTTGACAAGGTACGAGAGAAAGTTTGTGAAAATCAAAACTTGTCCAAGGAAAAATTTTACCAAATGGCAACAAATTTGATTGAAAATCACCAAGATAGATACGAAATATCATCTGGAGGCCAAGAGGGAATTGTAATGCGTGGACTAGTTCATGGCTATGTGAGGAATATCTAAAATGTATCCATATAATCTAGATTTTAATCCATATCCAAGTAGCCCAACTCCAACTGAAAAAGATGCAAAGATACTTGGAGGAAAAAGACACAAGGAAGCAAAGGCTGCAATACTTGAATGCATCAAGGAACTAAATAGAAAAGTAGAAGGCAAGACTGCTGAAAATAATGATTTTCGTGTAATTACCGTTGTACAGGATGTGGGTTCTGGAAAGACTCACCTATCTTTGCATGTAAAGAGCCTCAAGGGACGATACAATGCAGAGTGCTCTTACATTGACCTGTCCACCATTTCACCAAAGACTGTATCTGGATTGTACGATGCAATACTCAAGGGCTTTGACAACGAGTTCTTTGTACAACTACGGGAAAAATTCTTGAATTATCTGAGGGAAAATGCAGAACAAGGCGACAATGCTGCAAAAAAATCACTTGACTACTCCTTTGTAAATAAACTAACTGGCATGACAATAAAAGAAAAGACCGAAGATATCATCAAGGGAAAACAGTCTGTATCTTTAGAAAACCTGACTGCTTTTCTTGTTCACAAATTTGAGTACCATGAATCCATATTGATCAAAAACATAATTTCAAACTCTTTTGATGAAGTCAAAAATCTGGAAACGTTACTTGGAATGTTGTCATCTATCTCTAAATTGACTCATAGGTTCTTGGGCAAAGTTCTTGTCTTTGAAATGGATGAGCTTGACGGGAACAAGGATTCCATTGAATTTATCAAGGGAGTCATAAATGCACATCTTCCAGCATCTGTGCTGTTGTTGATATCTACACCTTCAGGTTACTTGGAGATTCAAAATACCAACCCATCTGTATTTGATAGGCTAGAAAAGGCAAATTACAAAATAGACTTGGCAGGATCAAACTCTAAAGATGAACTTGCAGAAATTGTTACAGAGTACATAAAACACAGTGACAAAGACAACAAGTTTGGAGTAGACGAACAGCAAGAACTAAATGAAAAAATCCATGTCTTGTATGAAGAGTTTACGGAGTTTAGAAACGTACGTTCTGTCATCAACATCTTGTACCAAGCAATGGAAAAAGCAATGCAGTCAGGTTCCAAAAAAATTGATGAATCTGTAATTGATGAGGCAATCAAGCAATCATATCCTGGACTGCGAGTGCGTGGAAGTATAATGAATATCCCGATATCTGATTTCTTGGCAATACGAAGAAATGGTAACAATAATGAAAAGGAGATAAAAAGTGCGGTCAAGAGCCTAACCGTTTTTGCTCAGGAGATGGGTTCTATACAAAAACTAGAAAAGAAAAATATGTTTCTTGATGCAGTATACCAAGACAACTTTGGATCAAAGATAGGATTGGCAGTTATCGCCGATGAACTGGGCATTCCAGACCTTGAACAAATCTCTGACATGTCAAAGGCTGCAGTGGTGGACAAGCTAGTCATACTTACAAACAAAAAAATCCAAACTCCATACAATGCTACAGTAGTAAACATGGACAAATCCAAAGTGGTGGACTTGATTTACTTTAACAACAAGTATAATGACAAAAAACTCACAGAAGAAGACAATGAAAGAATCGAACTCTTGGTAAAAACCTTGAGCATTGTCTAGTCATTACGGATCATCTTTTTAAAAAAGTCAGTACGCATTTACCTTATGGCAGGCGAAGAACTTGAGAAATTTCTCTTGGAAAGACACAAGGACATAACACTCTTTGATTTTGAGGGAAAACAAGTACCTTGCATTGTTGTCGATGGAAAAAAATTCGATGATATAATGAAAAACATTGCGGGAAAACCTGTCTCCGTTGAGACAAACCTGAACATATTACAAAATGGACTGGGTCATGTCTTTGTCAGGGTTACATTACAATTCTCACAGGGAAACATTGAAGAAAAATTTCTCATATATGCAAATGAGGCAGTTGATTTCTTTGAGGCATTGGCAGAAACTACAATGCTTGCATTAACTTCTACTAATTCTCAATATGGAAGTGCGAATGTATTCATGATACAACTACCAAGACCTGAAAGGGCTCAGAATGCACTGGATATAATCAGAAAGGGATTGCATAAGTAAATGCGGCTGACCTTACTGTGAGCTCATAATTCATGATAAATGTAATTTGTTTATCTTATTTTAAAACTTATTTCACATGGTATTTTCCGCTTTGGAAAATAATGCAAGGACATATTGCCAATCTCTGTTATATGTCGTCAAACTTGAGATGGAATGATATTCTTTAACATTCTTTCACAATATTAAACAGTGAAAGTTTTATAGTAATTTTACTATATAGTCAGATATAGATTGAGTATCACTATTGACTGATGGTAAATTCCAATCTGATTTTTGTCGCCATTTTGCTATTGTCGATCTTGTCGGCTCTTGTAACTATAAATCCTGCAAGAGCAGATGTTAGTGCACCTGGTCCTATCCCGGCAGGCCAACTTCCTCCTACCACTTCTAGCAACACAAGCACGCCTACCTCCACAACTCAACAGACCGTTCCAATTGCACCCAATACAAGCTATGCAGTAAATCAGGTAAAATCTGGCTATGTGATCTCTGATTCGCTAACTAACGAGACCAAGACACAGCAGCAACTTGCTACAAATTCAGGCTACTGGTTTTATGGGGGTGATGCACCATCGGTACACGCGCCATATGTATTTTTTAGAAATACAACAGGGCTATACATAGGGGTAAAGGCACCATCTAATGGAACCTGGGCTGGATATTATGCTGTCACACAAAATACCACTGCAATGCTGTTCCATGCTGTAATATCTACGCAGTATCATACGATACCATCAAACAACAACTGGTTTGAGAATGGAATCTATGTTCAGAATGGGACCGGAAACGTAAGCTATATTGTCTGTAACGCAGTCACTGGTAAACTTGGTACCCAGTGGGTCGTAGCATCTGCAAATGGCGGTTCTGTTAATGCTAATAGCTTTACTAATTTATGGTGGTCGTCAATGGATCAAAATCAACCACTTACAGAAGACTGCACCATTATAACAAACGGGCATAATTATCTTGAGGTGTACCTCAATGGTACCAAGGTATACGAAAACCATTCCATGAATCTAAATTATATTAATCCGATGGTTGCATTCCTCGAGCCGCAGTCAAATTACAATGGCAGCCTGATAAACGGAACCTACAGGGACTTTTATGCCACTACAAGTGAAAACGTCACAGTAGCCAATACTCCGTCAGGTGCAAGAACAGTAGAGATAGTAAAACCGACATCAGCATGTTACGGAACCGTGCTTGCAAGCGCGCCTGTGGACTCGTCTGGTAAAGCATTGCTTGGCATAGGACAATATCGCATGCCACTTGGGGCTTACATTCAGATCTACGATGCCAATGGAAATGAAATTGCATCAACCTCAAATCAAGTAAATATCTTTGGAGGTGATGTTTATTCTGCAAATCAACTCTCTCCGTCAAACACATCTGGCAATACATCAAATACAGCCCAGTGCATTGGAACTGTACCAACTGGTCTTACAGCTAACGCAGTCTCAGTATCACAAATCAATCTGTCTTGGACTGCCCCATCAGGTATTTCCAATCTGCCCACTGGATACAAGATAGAGCGTTCCACTGATGGCGGCTCCACTTGGTCTACCATCGTCACCAACACAGGCTCGACTGCAACAACGTACTCTGATACTGGGCTTGCTGCAAGTACCACTTACGACTATCGTGTATCTGCAGTATATGTAAATTCTTCAAGCCCGCCATCAAACACTGCTTCTGCAACAACACAGTGCAGTACATGCCAGCTGACAGTGATAGCACAGAATTCAACAAACACATCTATCCAAGGTTTGTATACAACACTGACCAATCAGACAACTGGCCAGGTATTGGCATCAGGTTTCACTCCTACTACATTCATTCTAAACAGTGGAGTACAATACGGTGTCACGGTATACAACTATCCGCCAAACGTGTTCAACCACTGGCTTGATAACAATTCTACCGCCAATCCAAGACAGATATCTATAACAAGCAACACCCAGATTACTGCATGGTTTAACAATGGACAACCGCCACCTGTATCTCCACAACCACCCACTGGTCTTACAGC
>JANWJG010000094.1 GCA_025449485.1 Nitrosotalea sp.
CTCAATGGAGATTAACGGTAGATCACATTGAGGATTTTCGCTTAATGTCTGAAATTCTTCCACAATTACTTGCTGAGCATGATTTCCTTACATATGGCAAATTGGTCAAATTTTTAGATAAAAATCAGGAATTAATTCAACTTAATCAAAAATATAATAATCCTCAAGGTGATCATAGTCTGTAACTCTAAAAGTATACTTGATATACCTTGTATTGTTCTTGGAAATATAAAAGAATGAAAGTACCCTACTTTATACCTTGGATAACTCAGAAAGATAAAAGGGCCGTTGTAAATGTATTGAGTAATAGATGGTTAACAGGCGGTCCAATAGTAAACAAATTCGAAGAAAAAATTAGTAAATTCATCAATTCAAAGTTTGCCTCAGCTGTAGGTAGTGCCACTCATGCGCTCCACTTATCAGTTAGATCATTAGGCATTGGACCTGGTGATGAGGTAATAGTACCAACCTTTACCTTTGCAGCTACCGCCAATGTGGTAAGCTATACTGGTGCAGTACCAATTTTAGCAGATGTTGATTCTGGCACATTTAATATTTTACCTAGTGAAATAAAGAAAAGAATCTCCAAACGAACAAGAGCAATAATAGTGGTTCATTATGGTGGGCAGTCTTGCGACATGAGGGAGATAATATCTATTTGTAAAGATCGCGGACTGTGCTTGATTGAAGATTGTGCTCATTCTTTAGGTGCAACTTATGCAGGAAAGAAATGTGGGAGCATGGGAGAAAGTGGCTGTTTTAGTTTTTACCCTACAAAAATAATTACTACAGGAGAAGGAGGAATGGTGACTACTAATAATAAAAAAGTATACAGAAGTGTACAATTACTCAAGTCTCACGGTATGAGTATCCATCCGGCCGAAAGAGAAGTAAAAGCAAAATGGAAATATGATATAATTGATTTAGGCTATAATTACAGAATGGATGAAATAAGAGCCTCTTTGGGAGTTTCCCAGTTTGAAAGAATCACTGAAATAAACAAACGTAGAATTAGAATAGCAAAAAAATATGATGAAAAGTTAGAAAAAATAAAAGGAATATCCGTTCCTATGACAAAGCCTGATAGAAATCATATCTACCATCTATATACCATAAAAATAGAAAATGATTATCACTTAACAAGAGATGAATTGTTTCAAAAACTGCATAAAAAAGGTATAGGCACTAGTGTTCAATATTATCCCCTACACCTGATGTCCTATAATAAGAAAAAATACCATAATAAAATATCACAATTTCCAAATTCTAACAAATTAAAGGACACCGTTTTATCATTGCCCATATATCCCACCATGACTGAAAACCAAGTAGATTATGTAGTTACCAATTTACAAAATTTGTAGTGTTTTATTTGTTGTTAATTTAATAACCTGATAACTTCTTTCGCAAGTCGTTCACTCCCTTTCCCATCTACTAGTGATCTTCCTTTTTTGGCGAGGTTTTCGTATTTCATTCTATTGTTAATAAGCTCAAATACTAAATTTGGTATTTTTTGAAAATTTATAGACTTGTAATAACCCAAATAATGAATACACTCATAGCGTGATAATTTCTGAGCAGCACAATGGTTTGATTTTGAATGACTTATTATTAATGATGGTAGTCCAACCATGAGACTTTCATAAGTAGTTATACCATATGTAAAAATTCCAATCTCACATTCTTGCATCAATGAAATCAAACTCTTAACATTAGTCATTACAGTGAAACGTGGATCATCTTTAATTTTGTCATAAATTCTTTTAGAATCTTTAAAATATTTCCCAATTATTATTTTCATCTTAAACTTTCTTTTTGATTTTATAAATGACCGAACTATTTTTTCTGAGAGTTGTCTTTTATCAGTTCCTCCCATTGAAACTAAAATAGAATTTGGTATATTTCGTATGTTTTTTTTTGGAATATTTCTTAAGGGCATATACCGTGTTCCTACAAGTAACCTGTTCGGTGTATTTGTCATTGTTTCTTTTGGATAAAACTCTTTGATATCTGGCCAAATAATGAGATCTGCATTTAGATTTGACTTATGAGCTTCTGAATCTATTACAACTGTCTTACATAATTTATTGATCGCTGTAAAAAAATTTCTACTTCTTTCTCTCATTGAATCCATTATCAGGCATTTGTATTTTATGTAACTATGTAATTTGACGAGTTCGCTTAGTTCATTTTTCTCACTAAGATTATTTGGTAATGTGAATAATTCAAATCCGCTATTTCTAATAAACTCAATTGCATCGTTATCTTTTTTTATTAAAAAATAAGATTTCACATTGAAAGTCCTAAGAACTATTGCAAGTGTCAAACATCTTGAAAGATGACCTGTGCCTAATCTCTTATTTGCATCTACTCTGAATAAAACTATCTTCAAATAAAAAAGAATTCTCTAAATCGATTATAAACGTGTCTCAATGATAATCTATTTTTAATATCATGTGCACTACACATAGTTCTTCGAGTTCTCTTTTTCATTGAAGATTAAATCAAGAATGGACATGCCTTCTAAAAATTTTTTTCCTCTCTGACGATAGACTGGATGTTTGTAATCATGATATGTTATGCCAATTTTTCCAGTTTCAAACATGTTTCTATAATCTTCCAAATAATCTACAGCTCCTACGGATGTCAAATATTCGGACGCTTCTAACTTTCTACATATGTTAAAGACAAGTTCACCTTTCTTTCCCTCGCAATTAAGATCTGATGCCATGACAAGTTTTGTCTTTATCTCCAGGTATTCACAGCACTTAGTGATTGCTTTAATATTAAAATCAACCAGTTTCTGCCACTCATTTTCATACAGTTCATGTAGAAATGAAATATCATCATATCCTTTACCATAGTTTATTCTAAATGTCTTGACATGAGACTCCCTCCAATTTTGGGAATTGTCTATCAAAACATCTTTTATCATGGTTTCCGATTTTTCAACTCGTGTAGGGATCCTTATCCAAAGATATGATTCATCATTTCCTGAAATCTGTTTTATTCTATTTCTCATCTGCCATGAATGCTTTTCAAATTTCACGTTATCTAAAAAAATAAAAATGTCTGAATTTCTTATTATGTTGAAATATCCTATCCATGGAAAGACTGTTGGTTGAGATATGCTAACTATCAAATTTTTAACGAAGTAACAGTCTTAATTTCTTTAACCATTTCACTAAATTCGTTCATATCGATAGAATTAGGTTTGTCTTGACCTTTGGATTCTTTTATAGATACATGTTTTTCTAGAAATTTCACTGAATCAGAGTCCTTGACTTTCATTGCATATACCAGAGGTGCTAAATGGCCCATCGTATGATCAGAGAAACCATCATACTTAGAAATTACTGAAAAATCTACCTCTTTAACTGAAGTAGGATATTTTGAAATACAATACAAAAAATACTTTTTGTTATTTTTGAAAATCTTTTTTATTACTTCTATATCTCCTCCCATTCCCATGCTTATTATGACTGGTTTTCCTGTTTTTGCTACACGTTGCATTGTCTCTAGTGCATGAATGTGCCCAATTGCTGCAGTCCAAGATGCTATTTTATAATATTTTACATTCAAGTCTTCCAAACAATCCACTGCTTCTGGATAAAATACACTCCAAAAACATCCTATTCCAATTTTATCGGCGTATTCTTTGAATTGTTTTGCTACTTTACATGTTATTTCAGATTTTTTAGTTAAATTCCAATAGGGTTCAGACTTACTGTACAAATCTTCTGCTCTCCACATCTGAAATTTTATAAAATCAGCTTCTGCCATTTTTGCTGCTTTGATCATTTTTTTACCTATTTTTTTGCTCCCACTCCAATTTGATCCAATTTCTGCTATTATTTTCAAATTCTTCATGATTGTGACAATTCTTATTTTTGGTAATAATAATCATTTGCAATAAATTGATTAAGCTTGAGAATGAAATTGTGATTTTGATACACATTAAGAAACTGCCTTTACAACTAGATCAATTTTATAATTTATAAGAAGAACTGTATCTATAACCGGTATTTCTTTCTACTAAAAATCTGTCTTTTGTAATGCACTCATTTTAATCCAAAATACTTTATGCAGAGAATCAGAAACATTAGTTCTCGTTTTATTCGACTTTATCATCTAGTGATTATCATCTTATTTTCAATGTTATCAATCATAAATCTGTGAGGAAAAGAATGTTTATTTTTTTGCGATTAAGAACCAATGACACACTCTACGATCTAATTCCAAATACCATTCGTTATAACCGTAAGATACTTCCATTAATTTTCCATCAATCAATTTTCTGATGTCTGTAATATTGTTGAATACACAGTATGTTAATCCTTTATGATCTTTTGTTGTTTCTTTTCCTATGTACATATTTTTACTTATTAATCTGCCATGTTTTTGTCGATAATCTCTTTTGCCGATAAAAGTGGCTATGAGAATACCATCTTTTTTTAGGATTCTGTAAATTTCATCTATAGTTCTTCTGAGATTCTTTAACGTATTGTAATAAATTGAATGTGAGGCTATGATGACATCAAAAAAATCTGATTCAAATGGCAAATCCCATGAATGAGAAAAAAGACTAAATTTACCATTCAATCCTTTTGATCTTAATCTATTCCTAGTTATAGAGACGCTATTCTTAGAAATATCACAACTATATGTCTCAAAACACTTACTTGCTAATAATTCCGAATGTCTGCCTGTTCCGCAACCCAGATCCAAGACTTTTGAATGTGCTTTAGGTTGCATATGTTTTTGTATGCATCTAACTATCATTTCGTCGGGATATTCCAAATATATTTGGCCATGAGAATATTTTCTTTCCCATATCATTTTATCCAAAGACTTCACTTTGATTATATTATGGCCTGGTGCTTCCAATTAAATTTATGTATAAATCTTTTCCATTACTTAATTTAGGAGTGTAAATAAGTATTTTATAGTTTGATGGAAAAAGATGTAGTTGCTGGACTGGGTGAAATAGGATCGCCAATTTATCATTTAATTTCACGTGCCGTCACAGTAGTGGGTTATGATTTAAATGAAAATTTAATGGATAAAAAAAAATTCCAGAGATATGAAGAATTGAATACTAGGTTTCTTCATATCTGTATACCATTTACAAAAAACTTCATTTCTACCGTAAAATCACTTTATAATAAATTCAATCCAAAAGTAATTGTAATTCATAGTACAATTAGTCCCGGAACCACTTCTAAACTCCAATCAAAACTTCCAATACCTGTTATCTATAGTGCTACACGGGGAATACACAAACGAATGCTATACGATCTAAAGAGATATGTAAAATTTTATGCTGTAGATAATAAGCCAAAGGCGGAATGGGCCTCTTCTACATATTCAAAATTAATGAAAAAATGTGGTGTCAAGACCAAAAGGATGTCAAAACCTATTGCACTTGAGCTTGCAAAAATTGTAGTTGATACCTCATACTATGGATGGTTGATAAACTATGCACAACTAAGTAACATGATTGCCATCCGAAATAAAGTCGATTATGATGAAATGTGGTCTTTTGCAGAGGAGATTCACAAATATTTAGGAAACAGGCCAAAAATGTTTCCTGGGTTCATAGGAGGTCACTGCGTCATACCTAATCTTGATTTAATGAATAACGAAACACTTGATCTCATAAAAGAAATTAACTCTGATTATGCAAAGATTCTAAAAAAGAGACAATCGCAGGGTAAAAAGTACTAAACCCATTCTCCTATTTACTCATTGGTTACTTGAAAAAGTTTTATCTTGTCTTTGAATAATATTTCTTCCATCTGAATGATATATAACACAGATATCAGCAATCCATGATATAATGGATACACAGGTTCACTCCAGTCTGAGAACAGTAGAATGGAAAGACAATTCTGTTGTAATGATTGACCAAACCAAATTGCCTAATGAACTAGTTTATGTAAAATATACTGATTACAATGATGTTGCAGATGCTATACGAAATCTTGTAGTCAGAGGTGCTCCTGCCATTGGAGTATCTGGTGCGTTTGGTCTTGCACTTGCTGCATTGCAAAGTAAGGCAACAGATAAAGATGATCTCATTAAAGATCTAGAACACGCGAAAAAAATTCTCTTTGAGACAAGGCCTACGGCAATTAATCTTGCATGGGGACTAGAAAGAATAATGAATCTTGCAAGATTAGGAACAAATGCTTCTGAAATAAAAAGTACAATTGTAAATGAAGCAAAGATTATGGCAGAAGAAGATATTGCAATAAACAAACGCATGGGCAAAAATGGCTCATACCTGTTTGATGATAACGATACAATAATGACTCATTGCAATGCAGGAGCTCTTGCTACAGTAGCTTATGGAACAGCTCTTGGAGTAATAAGAGCTACAAAAGAGAGTGGGAAAAAGATCAAGGTGATAGCAACAGAAACAAGACCAGTCATGCAAGGCTCTAGGCTTACTGTATTTGAGTTAAAACACGATGGAATTGATGTCAGTTTGATACCAGATACAGCTGTTGGATATTCCATGGCAAATGGATTGGTATCTAAAGTGATTGTAGGAGCTGATAGAATACTTTCTACTGGGCACGTATACAACAAAATTGGAACATATCAAGTCGCACTAATGGCAAAACAACATGGAATACCATTCTATGTAGCTGCACCGCTTTCTACCTTTGATATGAAAAGTACTCCTAAAGATGTTGTAATAGAACAACGAAAATCAAGCGAGGTAACTGGAGTGGCAGGTAAAAAGACTGCTCCTGACGACATTAACGTAATAAATCCGGCTTTTGATATGACACCTCCTGAATTCATATCTGGTATCATAACCGAAGCTGGTGTGGCAGAACCACCGTTTGATACATCAATTAAAAAATTATTTGAATCCAAGTTGTAAAGTATTTATTCTATTGCGGAAGCAAGTCAATTCATGTCAACTGTAACTTCCCAACAAGTACTCGACTCATTAAAGCAGTGCATGGACCCAGAGATTCCAATCAGTGTGGTAGATATGGGATTAATCTATGGCGTGAACATAAATCAAGATAATAAAGTGGATATTAAAATGACGATGACAACACGTGGTTGTCCACTGCATGATACGCTGGTCACTGATGTAAAACGATATGTAACTAAGGTTCCAGGCGTATCTTCTGTTAACGTTGAAATTGTATGGGAGCCAGCATGGACACCTGAAAAAATGTCAGAAGAAGGAAAGAAGATGATAAATTATGGTAAGCAAAAAACAATAGCCCCAATTAATTATGAAACTGCCATGCCTCAAGGTATAGGATCTCTAGTAAAACAAGAAGACGGTTCCATTGTCTTGATGAATGAAAATCAGCAAGGTTTCATGGTGAACCAGGCTATAGTAGAATTTTGGAAACTATGCAACGGCCAAAGAAGAATAACCGAACTAGTTGATCTATTTGCACAGCAAGTTGGCTTACAGAGGAGACAGATGGAAAAAGAGGTTTTACAATTAATTCAACAACTACGAGACGGTGGATTGATAATAATAAAAGAACCCGAAGTATCTAATGTACAATTTCGAAAATAAAATCTAGATCTCTTTAATTTCTGTTATAGTACCTTGCACGGAATCCATCTTCACTATGACTCTTTTCTCTCCAAATCCAAGTGCCACATACCAATCTCCGCCATCTACATCAAATTTTGTCTCTAGTGTTTTGATCTCATTTGATTTGATATCGTATTTTTGTACAATTCCTGAAATTGCAACAGGTATCGCTTCTTTTTCTGTAGGTAGCCTTCGTTTCATTAATCCAATACCAGGACTCATGGTACTCTCTTGATACAACTGATATAATAGTCATTTCTATCAGACACAAATTAAAATCAATAAAACAAAATGCTAAAAATTCCATAACAAAATTCTATATAGCAAGATCATTTCGAATGTGAGTATGGTAATACCGCAAATTGTATCAAAATCATTTCTATCACGACGAAATGAACTGTTATTCATCGTTTCAGTCTTGGCAGTCTTGGGTACTACTGGTGTATTGATTGGTGGAATATGGGACTCTGCATCACACGCACTTAAAATTCCTGATAGTTTCTGGACAATACAGCACGTAACTGTCTATTCGAGTGTAAGTCTGGTAGCATTTTCTGCCGCATTTGGAATGCTAATCTCTATGAAAAATAGAAAGATACTACTAGGAATAACGATGCTTTTGATTGGATCCATAATGCAACTTGGAGGCGGATATGTTGATTACAACTTTCATGAAATATACGGCATTGATGGATTGGTAACCTCATCACATCTTACTATAGAATCAGGATTACTGTTAACCTCAATTGGTGGCTTTCTCATGCTTTCAAAGTTTGGTTACAGCAAAACAAAAAAACTAGTCCCATTCTCAATTGTAAATATAATATTTTCTGCCACGTGGATAGGATTTAATCTGTCATTATTGGTTGGTGCAACGATGTTGTGTATACCTGTCTATGACTTGTTCTCGTCTGGCTGTTCTGTAATGTAGTTTTTTAGTTTTCTATAGCCTGAAAAGACCAAGATCAAAGCACCTGCAAATATCAATACTGCTGGAAAAGTAATCTCTTGAATTCTAGTATCGCCTATGGTGATTGCAAGTTTTACGGGCTTGTCAGAAAGATTGGTTAGTTCTAGTGTCACTTGATCGTCATGTTCAAAATGAAAGTAATCAACTGTAACCTTGTTTGTTATCTTTCTGATGTCAAGAAAGTTTCCATGAGAATCAACAACTTTTGCAAGAATGTTGTTCTGATAACTTGCAGATGATATCAAGTAGAAACCAATTCCATCTCCCTTGACTTTTACTGGTACACTATTGGCATCAAGACTGTAAAGCGAAAAACTAGTCGTGCTTTTGTTTGCCTCTGATAAAATAATTCCGGCTCCAATCGATCCTGTTATGATTAATAATACTCCGACATAAAACAATGAAATCTGAAATCTCATGATGGTTAGTCTTGTGGGTTCTATCTATTTATTATATCGAGGGCCCGGTGGGATTCGAACCCACGACCTGGTGGTCCGAAGCCACCCGCACTATCCTGGCTATGCAACGGGTCCGATCAATTAAGAATTTAACGGGGCTAAATATCTGTCTAGATACTTGAAAATTTCACAACGAGTGGCAGGAGTAGAATATGCAATACGTGATATTGCACTAGAAGCAAGAAAGCTCCAAAAAGAAGGCAAAAAGATAACCTATCTTAACATAGGTGACCCACTCCAGTATGGATTCCAGCCGCCTGACAGGGTAAAGGAGGCATTGATAAAAGCAGTCAGGGAGGGCCAGAATTATTATGCATCATCCGAGGGTTTGCCCGAGTTGCGTCAAGCGATA
>JANWJG010000095.1 GCA_025449485.1 Nitrosotalea sp.
ATTGCTTGTAAAAAACCTTGTATTCATTTTTGCTCTTATTGGATTTGGAACAAAGGCAGGAATGGTACCACTGCATGTCTGGCTGCCAAAGGCCCATCCGTCAGCCCCAAGCAATGTTTCTGCTCTCATGTCTGCAGTTATGATAAAAATTGGCATCTATGGAATGATAAGAACAATTTTCGATTTTAGTGGATTTGGCGCCTCTCCTGATTTTGCATGGTGGGGGATGCTCCTAATCGCTTTTGGTTCGGCATCGGCTATAATTGGAGTTCTGTATGCAGTGGTAGAGCGCGACATCAAGCGGGCCCTTGCTTTTTCAAGTATTGAAAATATCGGGATAATACTAATCGGTCTTGGGCTGTCTGTAGTTTTTGCATCATTTCAGCTCACTGCATTTGCTATGCTTGCACTGGTGGCAAGCATGTATCACACAATCAACCATGCAGTATTCAAAGGCCTACTCTTTATGGGAGCAGGCTCTGTTGCATCTGTAACACATACAAAAAACATCGAACATCTGGGCGGTCTTGTAAAACAAATGCCGTGGACCGCCTTGTTGTTTTTGATTGGAGCAATTTCAATTTCTGGTCTTCCTCCGTTTAACGGATTCATCAGTGAGTGGTTTACAATGCAGTCTTTGTTATCAAGCTATCACATTCCATCAACGATACTTCAGATCTCTATTGCTTTTGCAAGTCTGCCTTTTGCACTGACAATAGGAATTGCAGCTGCAACATTTGTCAAACTGTTTGGCATGACATTTCTCTCCAAGGCAAGAAGCAAGTATGCTATAAACATCAAAGAGGTTTCGCGCAGCATGATTTTAGGAATGTCAATTCTCGCTGCAGTCTGTGTATTGTTTGGTGTCGTACCATATCTTGGTATATCATTGATATCTACCGCATTCCACATGCCTTCTCAACCATCAAGTCCATTTGATACCCTAGCAATTCAGAACAGTTCTGGCACAAGTTTTGCAAATCTTTCCATGCCTGTTGTTGTGATCATGCTCTCATCCGTCTCAATTGCAATCTTTGGATTTATTCGGGCATTGAGTGGTAATACTAAAAAGACCAAGTACGGAACTTGGGATTGTGGATTTGGTAGTCTCAATGAGAGAATGGAGTATACTCCAACATCTCTTTCACAGCCAATACGTGCAGTCTTTAAGGTTTTTTTCAGACCCCGTAACCAAACCGAGAAAGAATCTTTTGGAGAAAACTCCTATCTGCTAAAGACTGTAAAAATTGAAACTGCAATAAAAAATATTTTCGAAGATCTACTTTACACTCCGATAGTGTCTTCATTTATTTTCTTTTTTGATAAGGTGCGCAGGCTCCAGACTGGAAAGATAAATGCATACCTGCTTTACATCATGATAACACTGGTTCTACTCTTGCTGTTTGTGAGGTTGAGCAACAATGCTTAGCATTACAATGATCGTAATTGGACTGGTTCAGGTACTGGTCATACTAGGATTGGCACCTCTGCTAACCGGAATAATTCGAAAAACAAAGGCACGAACACAAAAAAGAATCGGTGCTAGCATCTTGCAGCCATACTATGATCTGTTAAAACTAGTACGAAAAGATGAGGTAATATCGGATCAAGCGTCTTGGATCTTCAGGGCATGTCCATGGGTTAACTTTGTGACAATGGCAACGGCCGCATTTTTCATTCCAGTATTTTTGGCATACACACCTTTTGGGCTGGTAGGTGATCTTCTTCTTGTTGTAGGACTTTTTGCACTAGGTAGATTTTTCACAATGCTTGCAGGGCTAGATGTGGCAAGCTCTTTTGGTGGACTTGGGAGCAGCAGGGAGATGATGATCTCTGCTCTTTTAGAGCCTGCACTTTTTCTGAGCATATTTGTTGTGGCAATAACCTATGGCGGAACAAATTTGAGCACACTGATTAGCGCATCTTCAAACGCTTCATTTCTACCTCATCCTCAAATCATCTTTGCAGCAATAGGCATGTTCATAATCATACTGGGTGAGACAGGCAGATTGCCGTTTGATAATCCTGCCACACATCTTGAACTCACCATGGTTCATGAGACGATGATTTTGGAATATTCAGGTAAAAGTTTGGCCCTCATGGAATGGTCACAGTCAATCAAGCAAATCATTCTTTTCACATTGATGGTAAACATCTTTGTTCCATGGGGAATTTCCTCATCCGTTTTGTTACCCTCTCTTACTGTAGGATTTCTAACATTTATTGGAAAAATTTCACTATTTGGAATCTTTGTTGCTTTTTCAGAATCGTCGGTTGCAAAGTGGAGGCTCTTTAGGATACCTGACCTGATTGCAATCGCAATAGCTACTTCGATGATAGGAATAGTACTCTGCTATCTTTAGTGATTTTTATGGAGACAATACAATTTGATGTTTTGACAATTTCTGGTGCAATACTGCTAATAGCTACATTTGGCATTGTCGCTACACGTGGATTCATGGATTGGTTAAACGCATACCGGTATCAATCAATAGTACTTTCTGGAGTAACTGCCATAATCGGATACGTTACAGGAATTTGGGAAATCTACATTGCAGCTGGCCTGACTCTAGTAATAAAATCAATCATCATTCCCAAAGTTCTGACATATGTTACAAGAAAACTCGAAATTGAATTCAAGCTTGAAACCAATCCCTATGTAAGCATTCGTGCATCAGTAATAATTTCAGCACTGCTAGTAGCTTTATCATATTTTCTTATTCAACAAATTCCGTTCAAATCTGACCAAATTGTAAACGCATACCTTCCTGTTTCAATGGCCCAGTTTTTCATCGGACTGTTTGTGCTTGTAAACAGAAGGACCGTGCTAAGCCAAGTCGTAGGGCTTTTGATCATAGAAAATGGGCTATTTCTCTTTGCCATGGCATTAACACATGGAGTATCTTTGTTAATTGAGATAGGAATATTCGTGGACATTCTTGTTGGCATTTTGATCTCTTCCATACTGCTTTTCAGAATAAGTCGCACATTTGATAGCCTAGACGTAGGCAAGCTAGAGAATTTGAGGGATGACTAGTGGACACTCTCATATCTAATCTAACTATCCTTTTCCTTCTTTTGCCGCCAATAGTTGGAGCAGGTCTTGTGACAATCATAAAAAAGAAAAGAACAATTGGAATCATAACCATATGCGCCGCATCCCTAATTTTGGTTCAGGTACTCCTTCTGGTATCAAGAATAGTGTCTGAAAAAACCATCACTGCATTTGGAAATGCGTTCTACGTGGATTCGTTAAGTGCGGTGATTCTACTTTCAGTTTCAGTTGTAGGTTTTGTCGCCGCATTGTATTCTAAAAACTATATGGGCAGACAGTATGACAACGGTACAGTAGACGACAAGCACATTGTAAGATACTATCAAGGCTTCAATGTGTTTTTGCTAACCATGCTTGTAGTACCAATAGCAAATAACTTGGGAATAATGTGGGTGATGGTTGAAGCTACAACACTTGTATCAGTTCTGCTGATAATGCTTTACTTTAAGGAAAATGCAATCGAGGCCGCATGGAAATATCTGATAATTGCAACAGTCGGTCTTTCCTTTGCACTTATTGGAACAGTATTTTTCTATTATGCAAACATCAATGCAAATACTTCTGATGACGCCATGAACTGGACTGGAATGGTTCACAATGCAAAACTTTTTGATCCAAACTTGGTCAAAATTGCATTTGTTTTCATACTCGTAGGATTTGGGACAAAAGCTGGTCTTGCTCCGATGCACACTTGGCTTCCTGATGCACACAGTGAAGCCCCAACACCCGTAAGCGCAGTCTTGTCAGGAGTATTACTAAACTGCGCATTTTATGCAATAATTCGCTTCCATATAGTAAGCAGCGTATCAATAGGGCCAGAATTTTCAAACCAACTTTTGATAATACTTGCGGTTGTTTCTATTGGGATTGCGGCCGCATCAATGTACTTCCAAAAAGACATGAAAAGAATGCTTGCCTATTCTAGCGTAGAGCACATGGGCCTCATATCGCTAGGTATTGGCTTTGGAGGTCTGTTTGGAATCTACGGTGCATTACTTCAGATCGTAAATCATGCCATGGCAAAACCTCTGATGTTCTTTGCAAGCGGATCTGTAAGCCAGAAATATGAAGCAAAAGCCATGTCAAAAATAAAAGGAATAATCACAGTGATGCCAGTTACGGGTATTTTGTTTTTGATAGGAGGTTTGGCTCTTGTAGGAATGCCTCCATTCAATGTTTTCTTGAGCGAATTTATGATTCTAAGTTCGGGTTTTAAGAGCGGACAATTTGTTGCAACATCGCTGGTAATTTTATTTCTAGTCATAACCTTTGCAGTATTTTTGAGACATCTTGTCAAAATGATTTTTGGAAACCCTCTTTCAGAAATGAAAAAAGGAGAAATGGGCAAGCTTGCAATAATACCGATGGCAATATTGTGCTCGCTTGTAGTTATTTTTGGCATCTACATACCTACACAATTGCAGACACTGATACAGAATGCATCAACAATAATTAGCGGTGGAGGATTTGCATGAATAATACAAATCTAGAAAATTATGCAAAAGAGATTACAGACAAGTTTTCAAACAAAATAACAAAGACTTACCAAAATAATGATGAGTTACATCTTGATGTAGAATTAAATGACATGCCAAAAATATGTGATTATGTTTATAAAAATTGGAATGCAAGACTTGCAACAATAATTTGTTCGGATGAGCGAAAAAATATTGGAGGTTTTACAATCAGATATGTTTTTGAAAAAGATGGTGGTTTTATTTTCATTATAGTTTCTACTGGTCAAAGTCTTTCTTTTCCAAGTATTGCATTACATGTTCCAGCTGCCGCACTTTACGAACGGGAAATCAAAGACATGTTTGGATTAATTCCAACCGGAAATCCTGATACAAGGCCTCTAGTCTTGCACGAGCACTGGCCTGATGAGATTTTCCCTCTGAGAAAAGAGTTTGAACTTGAAACAAAGGTCAAAAGACAAGAAAAAGAGTATCCATTTTTGAGAGTACAGGGTGAGGGAATATGCGAAATTCCTGTTGGACCAGTACATGCAGGAATCATTGAACCAGGTCACTTTAGATTTAGTATTTTAGGTGAGAACATAATCAATCTGGAAACCCGTCTTTTTTACACACACAAGGGAATAGAAAAACTTGCAGAATCCCTGAGACTTGATGAAGCATTGTTACTGTCTGAGCGCATAGCAGGAGACGAATCTGTGGCAAACTCATCAGCGTTTTGTCAAGCAATTGAGAAGATAGCACAGGTAGATATTCCAAAGAAAGCAAAAAAAATTAGAACTATTTTTGCAGAACTAGAACGAATCTATAATCATGTAGGAACATTGGCAGGAATTTCAACTGATGCAAGTTTTCCATTTGGTGCTGCAAGATTGAATATCCTAAAAGAGAGACTGATGCGACTTAATGAATCACTAAGCGGAAGCCGAATTCTTTTTGGAGTTAACAGAATTGGAGGAGTTAGATGCGACATAACTGATGAAAATAAAAAATTAATTCTTGAAACTTTACGTGAAATTTCAGATGATTTTGACAAGATCATAATGCTCCTGAAATCAAAATCATCTTTCATGGACAGATTGCGTGGTACTGGTACTATTCAGAAAAAAATCGCGTATGATCTTGGAACAGTCGGAATAGTTGCTAGGTGTGTTGGAATAGACATTGATACAAGACGTGATCATCCTTATGGCAGCTATCACTTACACAATCATAAAACACCGCAAGAACTAATGCAACACCAAATTGAGATGGAAAAACGAACTGGTGATGCCTTGGCACGATTTGAAATACGTGTACAAGAAGTCAGAGATTCCTTTGATATCATTGAAGAATCACTTAATCTTGAGAACGGTGCCTTGTTTACAAGCATTCCAGATAGTCTTGAACCATTCAGATCATCACTTGGATGGGCTGAATCTCATAGGGGACAAACACTTCACTGGGTGATGATGGGAGAAAATAACTCGATATTTCGATACAAGATTAGAACTGCCTCATTTTGTAACTGGTCTGTTATCGAACAAGCCGTATTAAATGACATCGTACCAGACTTTCCTCTAGTCAATAAAAGTCTAGATCTATCCTATTCGGGGAATGATCTATGATCAAGGCAGCAAGAAAAGGCATAGTGGGAAATGGTATAGAAACAATCAAGAATCTAGCCAATTTGCTTTCAAGCAAAAATTATCGTGGAAGTGTGATTTTCACTGCAGAACCAACAAATGATCAAAGAAAAATGCTTGAAGACATTTGTCCCACAAAGGCATTATTTTCAGTCAAAGAAAATAACGCGATGGGTTTGGACAATGGCAAATGCATTATGTGTGGTTATTGTAGTGAAGTTGTATCTGAAACTATCAAAATTAGTAACAAACCTGTTATTCCTGTAAAGATGAAAAGCCAGATAATTGATTATTCTAATCCGCAAACTTTTCCTTCAGAAAAATCTTATGAACAAATTGGTAATGAATTAAAAGAAAAAATTCAAAAAATGTTTAGCAGATCACTTGCAATACGTCAAGTCGATGCGGGTTCATGCAACGGTTGTGAAATAGAAATTACCGCTCTGAATAATCCAATATATGACATTGAAAGATTTGGAATTCATTTTGTTGCATCACCAAGACACGCAGATGTTTTGTTGGTAACTGGACCTGCCTCAAGAAATATGGAAACTGCTCTACTACGAACCTATGAAGCAACACCTGGCCCTAAGATTGTAATTGCTGTTGGTGCTTGTGCTTGTAGCGGAGGCATATTTGGTGATACACATGCAACAACAGGAGGAATTGACAAGGTTATTCCTGTTGATGTCTATATTCCAGGATGCCCCCCAAGACCAGAAGTGTTGATTCAAGGATTGTTGTTAGCTGTTGATAGGATGATTACAAATGGAAAGTAAGGAGATTTACTGTTCAAATTGTAAGATGAAACTAGTAGGTATAATGAAAAATATTTTTCAGATGCGCGATTAAATGAAATTATTGCCAATAATCATACTAAGTGCATACGTGAAGGTCACACTGTGAATAATCTTGAGGCCATAGAATAGATGCTCTAGAGGAAATTCTAGGTACAAAAAATACGGCTAGGCCTACTTTAAAGGCGGGATGTTAAATTCATTCACAAGATCTGTTAGTGGATTTTCAACTGATATCGTAATACCCATCAAAGATTGTAACATGTATTTTAGAACTCATTGTAGAAAAAAATAAAGAAAGAGGTATGGACAATAGGGCTAGGTATTGGCGTCTTATTGTGGATCCACTTTTGTAAAAATATCACCTATCTAACGCAAATGATCTTCTAACTACTGGAGATTCTTTGATTTTGTGTACGAACATTTCCGTTCTTATCCCATGCCAATTGGTTCCTGTGTCCTAAGCACTTGTTCAGCTCTTGAAAGTTTACGCGATTTTTTAACATAAATCATAAATAAAATTTCATCTATTCTTATCCGGGATTTCTATTTTCTGCGACAAAGGAGTGTTTATTCATGATTTCTTGTACTTCGTCGTCACTGACTTGATCAAATACTTGATAAAATTCACCTACCGCATTGAAGATATACGGAGATTGTAAAACCACCACTTCGTCTGCGATTTGATTTAGTTTAGCAATGGTTTCTTGAGGTCCAACAGGTATTGCTATGATGAGTTTCTTTGGATTTTGTTTTTTTACCCATAGAGCAGCTACAAACATGGTTGCACCTGTAGCAATTCCATCATCAACTATAACAACAGTCTTTCCAGATAAATCATATTCCTTACTTCCTCTAAATTTTATCAATCTTCGCTCTATTTCCTTTCTCTGTCTTGCAATCTCTTCTTTAACAAAACTTTCTGGAACATTTAGCATTCTAGTAATTTCAACATTAGGAAAATAACTTCCATCATGCATTACTGCGCCTATTGCAAGTTCTGGATTATCTGGAGCACCCACCTTTTTTGAAACTATAATATCAAATTTACAACCTAAAATAGAAGAAATCACATCACCAGTAACTACTCCACCTCTAGGTATTGCAAGAATTATTGGGTTTTCTTTTTTTAACCATAACAATTTCTCGGCAAGTTTTTTTGCGGCATTTGTTCTATCTTTGAAAATCACACTCATTATTTTCCACCCTGTTTTGCTAAATGAGTTACAAACCAGTCAACTGCAAGTCGTGCTACCATTTCAAGGGTTCCCGGTTCTTCAAAAAGATGAGTAGCCCCAGGCACAATTACCATTTTTTTCTCTGTTTTTAATTTATCAAATGCCTCTTGATTCATGTCTATCACAGGATAATCATTTCCTCCTACTATGAGAAGAGTTGGAGATTTTACATTATGCAAAACTGGACCAGCAAGGTCAGGCCTTCCTCCTCTTGAGACAATTGCTCTGACCACCTTCGGATATTGAGCGGCTGCGACAAGAGCTGCCGCTGCACCAGTACTGGCACCAAAATATCCCATATTGAGACTTTTTGTTTCATTATTTTCCAGGAGCCAATCAGTAGCTCCGATTAGCCTTTGAGCTAAAAAATCAATATCAAATCTAAGATGAGCCGTTTTATCGTCAATTTTTTCTTCTTGTTGTGTCAATAGATCAATTAAGAGAGTGGCAAGACCAGCTCTGTTGAGCACTTGAGCAACATACTTGTTTCTTGGACTATGTCTACTACTGCCGCTTCCATGTGCAAAAAGTACTAAACCACGTGCATTTTTTGGAATGAAAATATTGCCCTCTAGTTTCACCGAGCCTGTACTTACTTGTACTTCATCTTTGAAATCCTTTTCAAATTTTTTGTGGGCAGGTCCATAACCGATCATCCCATCCAATATCATAGAATGTGTATCTGTTTTACAACATGTACACTTTAATTTTATACAATCTCTTGCCAAGTTATGATTACATTCTTGACATGTACACACAGTATCACGTGAAACTTGATCTAGTGGAACGGATTGTTTATTCACTACCACACCTTTTCCATGAGTAATATTCATGTAAATGATATTTTAACTCGAACCCCGATTATCAGTATCGATAACAATTAATCTAGCAATCATCTGGATATAGTCATCCATCATAATTATCAAAATCGATATTCAAGAGTTGATTTAATTGTTTTGTGTTGTAGTTTTACAAAATGGTAACAAAAGCAGATTATAAAAAAATAATGGTTCCCCTTGATGGTTCTAAATTCTCTCAACAAGCATTAGAAATTGCAATTGAAATATCTAAAAAATTCGGTGCCTCACTTTACCTTATTACAATAATAGACATCAGTGACGTCAATCCACCAGGTGCACTTCTTGGCTCACAGAAGCAAACGATGAAAAAATCACTCGAGGTAATCAAAACTGCTGTGAAATACGAAGCTGAAAAGATGTTATCAGAAAAAGCGTCAATTTGTAAAAAAAATGATATTGATATTCATTACGAGGTTCTAGATGGATCACCTTCTGATACGATACTAAAATTGATTAAAAAATGGGATGTGGATCTTGTTGTTCTGGGAAGTCAGGGTCTTTCAGGATTCAGTAAAATAATGGCATTAGGAAGTGTAAGCAGAAGGGTTTCAGAGCTAGCTAGTTGCCCCGTTCTGATATCTCACTAGATCTAAATAAAATCATCAGAAAAGCAACAAGAGATAGTTTGCCACATAATTGGAAATTCTGCAATCTTGAAAAATTAGATCTTAATTTTTTATTTTATCTCTGCGTCTTTTGTCTCTGGATTGATCTTAGCACCAATCAATAGTATGACAGAACCTATAATCACATTGATTCCCAAAAGTACTGGTACAAAATTTTCTCCGTTAGACAAGAAAGTAACGGCTATCAGTGGAGCCCAAGAACCAATTAGCAAGCCTCCATTGTAAACAAATCCGCTTGCACTGTTTCTTACCTCAGTTGAGAATCTTTCTGATAAAAATGCAGGTATTGGACCAAACCCCGATGTTGCAGCAAAGATCAAGATTATGGTATACAATGACCTAAAGTAAAACGAGGTAGCGTGATACAAGCCATAAATGGTAGGTATCGCAATAATGATCGCAGACATTGCAAAAACCACAAGTGTCTTTTTTCTACCAATTAGCTGACTTAGATATCCTGCAAACATCTGACCAAAAAACGAAGTTATCGTTGCAACAATCATCAGAGCAGGTACTTCTGACTTGGCTACGTTTACATAATTCTGAAGAAATGTCGGAAAGAATCCCATTGTTGTATAGTAAGCATACATCAATCCAGTAGTGATTACCAGTGCCAAGAAGAAACGTCTTCGATTTTCTTTGTCAGAAAATATTTTTCTAAGAGGAGCACGTTCAATTTTCTTTTGACGGTACTTTTCAAGCCAAGCCTCAGATTCTTCCATCTTGTATCTTACAAAAAGTGCTATGAGACCTGGAATTATTCCTGTAAAAAACATTATTCTCCACCCTATATCTATGAACTGAGATTCTGGAAGGGCAGAGAATACAAAAAAATACACAATTGATGCCATCATAAACCCAAAGTTATATCCACTTTGTAAAATGCCAGAAAGTAATCCTCTTGAAGACTTTGTAGCAGTCTCCATTGTAATTACAGCACCACTTCCCCACTCGCCACCCGCAAAAAAGCCCTGTGTAAATCTTAATGCCACCAACAATACGGGAGCGAGTATGCCAACCATGTCCCAAGTTGGTAACAAGCCGGTTGAAAATGTCGCAGCAGAAAATCCTATTATGGTAATCATCATTGTTTTTTTTCTCCCTATCTTATCACCAAAGTTTCCAAAAAACGCTCCACCAACAGGACGCATTACCAGTGTTACAACGTACGCAGCAAAAGTAGCAAGAAGCGACAAAGTTACATTACTTGTAGGAAAAAAGAGTTTGCTTATCAGAGGGATTACAAGCAACATCAACACAAGATCGTAACCGTCAAGAGACCATCCAAGAAAGGAGCCTAGAAGTACTGATCGCTGTTGTCTAGAAAGACTCAACATTTTCGAATCTGCCTGACTACAAGTTTTTGATACATTTTGAAATCATCATGACCTTTGGGCAAGCCAGCTGCCAACCTCCGGCCATAACTTCTCATGAGCTATCTGACTAATGCAAAGCCCAACATGTCCTGTTGGAAACTCTACTAGTTTTTTGTCAGTACTCCCAATAGCGTTCATTATGGACTTACTGGAGGACGGAGGAACAAGGTCATCTGTTGTACCTATTATATTCAAGACTGGTATTGTAATATTTTTTAGGTTTATAATATCAGACCCTACTTTCATCTTATTTTTTATCAATAGATTCTGTCTATAGATTTGATCAACTATCTCACGATAAACTTCTCCAATTATGGGCGTGCTGTCATAAAGCCAAGTTTCAATTGCAAAAAACTGCATGATTTCATCAAGAGTTCTAGGCTCACTAAAATACCGTGGATATTTTAGCGTGGTCTCTATAGGATTTCTTAAAAAGAATACAAAATTCAAGAGCCATCCTGGAACGTTTCCAAATGTATCGACTAGATCATCAGCGTTTAGATGCGCAGCCCAGTGTTCTATTATTGTTTTTTCCTTTTCAATATCTATTGGGGTAGCATGCAATATCAAGTTCTTGGCACTATCCTGATTTTTAGCAGAATAGATAAGAGCAAAAAGTCCTCCCCAGCAATAACCAAATAAGGATACTTTCTGAGAACCAGTAATTTCCTTAATTTTTTCTACTGCATTTTCAACGTACTCTTCAGCGTAGCTTGCAAGGGTTAGGTCTTTGTCATATGATGCCGGAGTTCCCCCCTCCGTTGCATAAATATCAAAACCTTGACTCTGGAGATTCTTTATGACACTAGATTTTGGCAAAAGATCCAAAATATAGTGTCTGTTGATAAGCGAATATACCACAAGAAGTGGGGTCTTGTGTTTAGAGGGAAGATCTGATTTGTAGTGAAGCAGATTAAACCTACCTTTCATCTCGATGACCTCCGATGGAGTTCGGTTTATGCTATCTCTCAGGGGTTCTAACATTTTATTGACATAAGATAAAAAATTATGAAAATTTTTAGTAGATTCCTTGTAATTAGAAAGACCGACTAGCTTGAGCCATGAATCAACATAATCTGCCATGCTTGATGACAATGCATCGTCATTTAGATTATCTCGTAGAGTTGTGTCAAAAGAGAATCTAATGGTTTTCTCTATATCATGGGCTGTTCTTTCCCTAGTGCTTAGAAAAGTCTCAAATGCATTTGAGCTTGCATCCAAAAGTGCCAAATTGTATTTTATTGCAAAATCAAACCAATTGAAGACATAATCGTAATAAGGATTAGTCATAACGAAAAGTGATCAGTCATGTCTTAAAATTCACAACTCGATTTTCAGGTCTGATAATCTAGATCCTCCTAATATTAAATAAATATTGATATGATGTCATGAAAAGTAAAAAGTTAAAGAAGATCGATGAAGAAAAAAAGGAGTTGGAACATGAAGAAGCAAAAGAAGAGATTCATCAAGCAGAATTAGAGATGGGTTACAAGCAAGACGAAAAATTTGAAGAATCTCAGGACTAGTCAGATAAATGTCTGTAAAATGCCAATGCGCAGAATGTGATTGTCCTTCTCAACTTTTGAAAGAGGATAAAGATGGAAAATACATCTGTTCAAGTTGCCGACTTGGAAAACACCTACATAAAGACTAGCAATGTTTGATTTAATTCTGATTTTAAAAAAATAAAGAATCACTGTGCCTTAATTTGTGGTGATGATTCTTTTTTGAGGGAAGATTTCTTTGGCAATTCTACTGTTAGGATTCCGTTGTTTACCTTTGCTGTTATGCCTGACTCGACTACTCTTTGTGGCACTGTCAAAACTCGCTGATACTTTACAAATGATCTTTCATTTTTGATTAGATCCTTTGTTCTTTCTTCCTTTGTATCTTTGTGTTCTGCAGTTATTTCCACCTGTCTTCCTGATACATTCACTTTCACATCATCGGTTTCTATTCCAGGAAGATCTGCAGTGAGGACATACTTGTCTCCCGAGTCATCAAGATCGTAGCTTATATCCTTTGGAAACTGTCTCATATAATTTGGAAACATGTCATACATGTTTTCGAAATTCTCTGAGATCTTGTCGATTGTTGTTTCCATGTCTTTAAACCATGGCGTATTTATCCACGGAGAATAGACCGCATCAAGCCAAGGATTACGAATGACTGCAGGAAGTCTCTTTTCGTTGGTTATCTTTACCATACAACTCTATTTGCTCAAGAAGTTAAAAACAATCTTGAGATTATCAGTGTTGAAAATCAGAAACGGCAACAACCTTGCAAGATTCAGATCTTGATGATCCTTTGGTCACCAGTCATCTTGAAAACATTTCCCTTTGGATATGTTTTTTCTTGCTTGGTTATGACACAATACGGAGGCCCACTGTATGGTGTAATGACTAGTTTACCTCCTGCCCAGAATGCTACATTTTACCAGCACATGATAATCAATACTAACAAAGTCTCCATTGTACGTGGAGCATGGCAAATCAACACGACTGAATCATACTCTCCCACTATAATCAAAATAACTAGTGGTACTACGGTGACATGGACAAATGATGATATCATAATTCATACAGTAACTGATCTTGGAGGCAAGTTTGACTCAGATTTGATTCAACCTAGTGCAGGTTGGAACTACACATTTTATCATGAGGGTAAATACACATACTATTGCACCATTCACCCATGGATGAAAGGCTTGGTAATTGTAACCTGATTTCTGTAATTTTTATATTTTAAAACGCACCAACAACGGTATGTAGCTCGTAGTAGCAGATATTCAATCCGTCACGTTTGAGATCTTATTTAGAAAATCTATCAATCCATCATATTTAACAACTGCATTTCATTTTCAGCATGGTATCTACTGACTGATCTATATTGGAAAAGTCCACGATCGATGTTGAAAGCAATAGTTTGGAAATGTCATAGGTGCAATCTAACATTTAAGGAAGAAAACATATGGATTTACATAAAGAAATGTCCAAGCACTCTAGCAGGAAAATTATCTCTCAGAATCTAACCCTGACACTATTGTTAGTTGTCTCGACTGATACTTTTTTCTGCGTTAGCTCTTCAATGACATTCTTGTATAGATGCCCAAGATATAATGACCAGTTTCTAGTCATATCATGCTGAATAACAAAGGTGTTTAGATTTCCTTTGGTTTCACGTGTAAATGGAATGCATGAAACTCTTGCCCATGATTGAATTGTCTGTAAAAAACTTTCAACGGTGTATTCATTTTGCAATACACTCATCATATCGGACGTGACATCTTTGGAAATGACATCAGCCATTGTGATAACCTGTTCTTCGGAATATCCATTCATCAATTGTACTATCAATGATCTTGGAAATGCTATGAGCCCTGCCTTTCCTACATTTCCATCATATCCCATTTGGTGCTTTAGCATTTGAGTCAGTAATGTGCTAGGATTAGTGTTGTGGAGTTGTGCCTTAGTTTCAAGTGCATCTGCAACATCCTCGGGAATTCTAAATGACATACTTCTTGTTTTCTGGTGATTTGGAGAACTATTTTTTTGTACACAATTAATTGTTTTTGCAAGTAATAAGTTGATCTTAAAATATCGTGATGAGTGCCAATATTCCTGTGTTTATTCTATTGGTATCTTTTACATGGCTTTTTATTTCGTTTATTGTTTGTACATCACTCATGTTTTCTGACATTATCATAATTTCGCCGCCAGTTGTGGCAGACATGAAGTGGTGATGAATCTTGGTCTGATTGAATCCCATTGCCACGTTCTAACATTTCTGTCTGATTGAAGATTTCTGTTGTATTGGTAGTTTGGTTAACCATAGTTTTGCCAATTCAAGAGCAAATTCAAGGGCATGATTAGCAGGTTCTGGGCCATCATATGGAACAAGGATATGTTTGACCATGTAGTGTTACTAGTTTATTTCACTTAAAATAGGTATTTTGAATTTCAATCCTGATAATCATGTTTTTCTTTATTTCAAGGGACCAGAACTGCTCTTCCGCGTATTTTGCCAGATTCTAGATTCCCAATAGCTTTTCCAACATCAGATAACTTGTAATGATTTACTAGAATCTTCAATTTGTTCATCTTGGCTAGATTTATGACTTCGGTTAGTTCGTTATAATTGCCCCATAGTGAACCAATTACATTGAATTCATTTAACACAGATTCCACTACGGGAAGATTAAATGATGTTCCCATCAAGCCAACAAGAACTATAGTACCTTTTTTTCTCAAACATGATATGCCTGTGGTCAAGGTTTCATTTGATGATACAACATCTATTACAACATCAATTCCTTGATTGAAAGTTATTTTTTTTACTTCAGAAACTACATCGTTTGTTTTACTGTTTATTACAAAATCAGATCCCATTTCTTTGGCAAGCTTTGCCTTGTCTTCACTTCGTACTACTGTAATTACATTTGTAGGAGAAAGCAATTTCAAATATTGAATTGCATAGCATCCTAACCCACCAACTCCAAATAATAAAGAATATGTGTTAGGGTTTAGTAAGTGTCTAACTTTTTTTACTGCACGATATGGTGTCAGACCTGCATCGGTTAAAGGGGCGATGTTTTTTGGATCTAAACCATCTGCTTTCACAAGGAATCTATAAGACGGGACATGTAGATATTCTGCATATCCGCCATTGTATTGTGACAATCCAGGCCAACGTGGGGTATTACAAAGTTGTTCATCTCCACTTTTGCATGCTTGACATATGCCACACCCCCATCCTCCAAACACTGCCACAGCATCACCTTTTGAAAAGCATGGTACAGATTCGCCCATCTCTTCAACATAACCTGCAGTCTCATGTCCTATTGTAAGGGGTAACTTTACAGATAGAATGTCTTTCCAGTCTCCTTTCATGAAATGTATATCACTGTGACAGACACCGGCACCTCCAACTTTGACAATAACCTCCTCCCCTATGGGTTTTGGTAAATCAACTTCGTCTATCTGTAGTGATTGGTTGTATTGATGCAATCTAGCTGCTTTCAATTATTCTCACCAGTAAAGCTCCATTGAAATGCGTCGACTATATCCCTCGCTGTTATAATTGCAGATATTTTATCATCTTTAGTTAAAACGAGTCGTTTTATTTTTTTTGCATCCATCATCTTTGCCGCATCGCCACCAGCAATTCCAATTTTTGTTGTTATCAACGGAGATGAGCAATAACCTCCAACTTTTCCATTCAACTTAACTTCATTATTTAAAACATTTACCAAGAGATCTCTCTCTGTGAATATCCCAAAGGGTTTTCTATTTTTCTCAACAATAACACTGCCAATTCTTTTTTTATGCATTAGTTTGCATGCTTCCATTATTGTATCACAATATGATATTTTGTAGATCTTTTTACTCATTACTTTATCTAATGGAGGATTTCCTCTAGTTCTTCTAAATCCTCTAACTATATCTAACGCAGTAATTATCCCTGCCAAATGTTTTTTGTCAAATACTAACAGTCTGGCTTTTTCTAAAATCATGATTTTAGCTGCATCAATCAAATTCATGTCTAAAGATATCCTAGTAAAAGGCCTAACAACAACATCTCTCATAGAAAGGTCTGGAATCTTTTTATCATAGACGATGTACTGTAAAATTTCTCTTTCGGTAAAAAGACCTCTCACACTATGATCTTCTTTTACTATAAGATTTCCAATTCCTTTTTCAGCCATAAGAGAGATGGCATCTTGTAAGGCAAATTCAGGCCCCACCGTTATAGGAGTAGGTGTCATATAATCAGCTACTCTCAATTCTAATGTTTTTAATACCATTGTTTGATTAGAATTAAAAATCATAGATAAAACCTCAAGCCGATTATCAGTTTTGAAAATCTAAAAAGATCTAGTGTACAATCATTACTGGGCACTTGGACTCTTCTGAGATTTTTCTACTAACGCTACCAAGTGCCTTTATTTTACCAATCCCATGCAACCCCTGACTTCCTATTATGATTAGATCAATATTCCTTCCACGTGCAAACTTGAGAAGTGCCTCAACTGGACTTGTCCCAGCTAGGATATCATAATATGCATCAACACCATTTGCTTTACAGACTGCAACTTCAGCAAGCAATTCTTTCCTAACCTGGGATTTTGCTGCTACCATAAATTCTCTAATGGATTGTTTTAACATCGTGTCTTTTTTTATTAGAGCAAGTAACATACCTGGTGGAAAGTCGGATGTATCAACTTCGGTAACTAGAAATATTTTTGAACCAAATTTCTTTGCCATATGAATGGCATGCATTAAGGCGTGCCTTGAGTACTTTGAACCATCATAAGGTACTAGTATCTTTTTGAAAATATTAGGTTTGAAAATATCAGCCATACCCTGTTTATGAATAAAACATACTTAAATTGGCTTTGTGAATTTCAGGTCTGATAATCAAACAAAACGACCATCTATCAAAACTAGAAAAAGGTAATTTGAATATTCCAAGATGAACATCATGAAAGAGAATCTTTTTAGATACTCAAATAGATCTCAACATATAAAAAAAGATATGGAAAAACCTAAAAATCAGATATATCATACGAGATAACTCTTTTTTTGAAAACTGGCTGGTCAGATCCAGACAAAGTGATTGATAAAAAATTGCAAGCGTTAACGCATTACCAATTCTAGTTTTTGTGGATGATGCGTTGATATGTCCTTGTGTATAATTGCGTGACTTTCTTCTTTAAATGTCAGACCGCATCTATAACATTTCCATATTGTCATAATCATTTAACAATCTTTACAGTATAAGAATAGCACATGTCATTCTCAAAAGTGAATGCGACGTCACAAAAATAAGAAGATTATAGAATAAGATTCAACTAATTACTACATGCCCATGTCTGGCATTTGTCCAGGAGAGGGATTTGGTCCAGTAGATCTGGATGCGGCTACAACATTATCAATTCTAAGTATCATGTTGGCAGTTTCAGTTGCTGATTTGATAACTTGTTCTTTTACCTTTATTGGTTCAATAATTTCTAATTTTTGCATGTCAGTTACCACGCCACCATTGGTAACTGCAATTCCCGTCCATTTCTCTCCTGCATTATGCTTTGCATGAAGTTGAGTCATGGCATCTATTGAATTCATTCCTGCATTTCTTGCAAGCGCAATTGGTATAGACTCTAAGGCTTCGGCGAACTTTTCAACTGCAAGTTGGGCTCTTCCTGATAATGACTGTGCCCACACTCTTAATTTTGTCGCAACGTAGATTTCAGGTGCACCGCCACCATATACTATCAAAGGTCTCTCAATCACATCTTTTACAACCATCAATGCATCATGAATTGATCTCTCTGCTTCATCGATTACTCTCTGAGTACCACTGCGAAGAAGTAAAGTAACAGCCTTTGGATTTTTGCAACCTTCAATGAAAACCCAGTTATCGTTTTCTATTGTTTTTTCTTCAACGTTTTGTGCCTGACCTAAATCTTTTTCAGTTAAATCATTAACACTACCCACTATTCGACCACCTGTTGCTTTTGCAAGCTTGGCCATATCACTTTCTTTGATTCGCCTTACAGCAACTATTCCCACTTTGGAAAGGTAATGTTGTGCAATATCATCAATACCTTTCTGACATAAAATGACATTTGCATTGGCGGATTTTATTTTATCAATCATACCTTTGATAATACTGTCTTCTTCTTCCATGAATGATTTTATTTGTTCTGGGCTGGAGATGTTTATTTTTGCTTCAAATTCAGTTTTTTCTATTTCAAGAGGTGCACTAATTAGCGCTATTCTTGCATTTTCAATCTTTTTAGGCATTCCACTATGAGCAATTTCCTTGTCCAAAACAATTCCATTTATCATCTTGCTATCCATAATAGATCCACCCGTCTTTTTTTCAACTTTGATATTATTTAGATCAACACTATAACCCCCATCTTTTTGTGTTACAACAGCTAATGCGGCATCAACAACTAACATTGCAAGATCGGATGCCTCTATTGAGACAAGTTTTGTAGACATTGATGTTGTTGCAATTTTTTCAAGTATCTTTCTATCCTTTGGATCAACTTTTTGTGCAATATCTCCTAGAAATGATATAGCTTTCATAGAAGCTTTCTTGTAGCCGTCTGCAACTATTACAGGATGAATATCATTCTCAATAAGGCCCTCTGCTTTTTCTAACAATGCTCCTGCAAATACAACTGCAGAGGTGGTTCCATCTCCAACTTCGTTATCAGTTGCCTTTGCAACTTCTACCATCATCTTTGCAGCAGGATGTTGAACATCCATTTCTTTTAGAATTGTTGCGCCATCGTTTGTAATTGTAATATCTCCCAACGAATCAACAAGCATCTTATCCATGCCTCTTGGTCCAAGGCTGGAAGTAATTATCTCAGCTACTAGTTTAGCTGCAGCAATGTTATTTCGTTGTGCCTCACGACCTCGTGATTGTTTAGAACCCTCTCTTAAAACAATCACAGGAATTCCTTCTGAAGTAGTCTGGACGGAAGCCATTAGTTTGTTAAACTGAAAATTTCTTATTATACCATACAGCTCAATTCCAGAGATGATTATCATCGACGGTAATGGTAGCTGTTGTGTTCTAACAGAATAAACATCTAAACAATTGTTTACAAAATGGACAAGACCAAACTCAAAAAAACTAGAAAAGATTTTAAAAATAACGTCAGTTGTGCAGTTCTTACAAAAAATGAAATACCTCAAGGCATAGTAACAGAAAGAGATCTGTCATCCAAAGTTATTGTACTAAACAAAAGACCTTCTGAACTTGCGGCAACAGAAATCATGGTTTCTCCTATTACAATGGCATCATCGCGTACCCCTGTAGATGAGATAGCTAGTAGCTAAAAAATGCCAGATATGAAGATAAGAAGAGTAATTGTTACAGACAACAATCAGCCACTTGGAATCATTACAGTTATACAGATTTTGTAAAACATCTAAATACGATATTATCAGGTTCTGAAAACTACAAAGACGAACTTATCAGAATTCATTGGAAGATTACAAATATCGGGATGATTAAAATCAGTTTTGGTTTATTAGATATCACTGGTCATTATTTATAGAATGCAGGTTTTAATCTATTTTAGATTATTCTCAAACGCAATTGCTTTCACAATGTCAGTCTTTGTTATTATTCCTACTAGCAACGAGTTTCTTACTACAGGCAACCCACTTATTCCATGCCTAATCATAAGCAAGGCAACAGTAGAAACGTCCTCCTTTACATCCACAACGACAGGTTTGGGGGTCATGATATCTGCCGCTATGAATGTAAGAAGATAGCTTAGTTGATTAGATTTGTACTCGTGAGGATGTGCACCTAAAGTAAATTCTTCAGTTTCTTTTGGATCTGCGTATTGTTTTATCCATAACGGCATTTTTGCAGGTAAAAAATCTCGATGAGTAATAATTCCTACTGGTGTTTTTTTTCTTTCAACTATCACTCTTGAAATTCTATTATTTACAAGTACACTTTCTACATAAAGAAGCGAATCAGCAGGTTTTACTGTAATAACATTTTTTGTCATGATTTTTGATATTTGTAGGGGGGATGATGCTTGCGTCAAAAATATAGACGCTAAATCGGTTTTTGTTATTATTCCAGCTAAACTGCCATCTTTTTGCAATACTATGATGGAACTAATTCTGTGAGATAACATCAGTTTTGCACAATCATAGATTGTATCTTTTTCGGTTATCGAAATTAGTTTTTTTGACATGAATTCATCTACACGAATAGCTTCAATTGGTTTACCTCCCAATTGGTAAATTGCACGAACAACATCCTTTTCTGTTATTATCCCAACTGGTTTCTCATTTTGCAAGACTATCAGTCTACTAATTCTGTGCCTCAACAATATTTGCCTTGCATCAAGAAGTGTTGTTTTTGGCGAAATTGTGATTGTTTTCTTGATTATCTGGTTAAGATTAGCATTTTTCAGTCGCATTTTTTATATGCTGTTCCAAGTAAATAAGAGGTCTTTTAAAAATATCAAGAATGATAATCATGTCTGGTGACGTTAACAGATTTTCCGGACGCTGGGAGTTTTGATGATATGTGGAATATGAAATTAAAGTATGAGAAAGAAATGTTTCTTCATCCCGAGATACAGATAGGCAGTACGAACAGAGAAATCGTTAGTTCCTAATGTATCCAAATGAGACGGTATTGAACAAATTTGACCAAACCCACCCCCCGGTCTAGGCTCAGATCTTCAAAGAATCATCACCTTAGATCGGAGATCCCCGCAACTGAGATACACAGTCCAGTATGGTAATTATCACATTAGAAGAATTCTGAATGCTTATATTTTTACCACCTAGCTTGAAGATGAACGTGCATTCCAAAACAAGATACGTCGTACTTGCCTTGCTTGTCCTGATACCATCATTTGTAAACTTGGGAGTTCCAATATACAACAGAAATCTCCCAGAATTATTTGGAATGCCATTTTTCTATTGGTTCCAGACATTGTGGCTTGTTGCATGTACCGGATTTTATCTTGCATATGCTAAACTAGTGGAGAAAAAACTATGATTAGTCCAGATATAGTTATCGTATTTGTTTCGTTGTTTATTGTATTCATTGCATTAGGATTTTATGGAAAATATTGGAGAAAAGGTGATCTAAACCATGTACATGAATGGTCACTTGCAGGAAGAAAGCTTGGAACGACTCTAGTATTTTTCCTAATTGGTGCAGACCTGTATACTGCATATAGTTTTGTGGCAATTCCATCAGGAGTGTTTGCAAAAGGCGCGCTATACTTTTTTGCAATTCCGTATGTGATGCTGACTTTTGCAGTTGCACTGGTTACAATGCCCAAGCTCTGGACCCTAGCACGTGAGAAAGGATACATCACAGCATCAGACTTTGTCAAGGACAGATTCAACAGCAGGACACTTGCAATCATGATAGCAATCACAGGAATTGTTGCAGAGCTGCCATATATCGCACTCCAGATAGTTGGAATGCAATCAGTCTTGACAGTAATGCTTGCAGGATATGCCAATGCCCAGTTGGTCCAGGAAATATCGCTTCTTATTGCATTTGTGATTTTGG
>JANWJG010000096.1 GCA_025449485.1 Nitrosotalea sp.
ATTACAAATGCTACTAACTGAGACTTCACGATTTTCTCTCATATATCAGCCTTTTAAAACTTTGCGATGATCAGGTTTTAACCTACTGATCGCTTGATATATTTGCGATCACATCAGGAAATGATGGTAGACATTCTCATAGTCAGAGACTTGAAAAAATACTTTGTAAAAAAAAGCCTAACTGGAACTGACATGGAGACCACAAAAATAGCAGACGGAATTTCATTTTCAATCAAGACTGCAGAGACATTTGTACTGGCAGGAGAATCAGGATCAGGCAAGACCACAATTGCACGCATTATACTGCGAGCCCTAGAACCAGATTCTGGAACGATATTCTTTGATGGACAAGAGATAACAAATCAAAAAGGCAGTCTAAAAAAGATAAGACTTGGATGCCAGATGGTTCAACAAGACCCTTATGCGTCAATCAATCCAAGGATGACCATTTTGGATATAGTAAAAGAGCCTCTTGAAATTCATAAAATTGGAAACAAGGATGAAAGAAATCGTCTTGCGTCACATGCACTCAGCCAGGTAAAACTAGAACCAGTTGGTGATATCATATCAAAATATCCACACATGTTATCAGGAGGACAAAGACAGAGAGTTGCAATAGCTCGTGCAATTGTGACAAATCCAAAACTTGTCATAGCAGATGAGCCTGTTTCCATGCTAGACGTCTCAGTAAGAATCGGAATATTGGAACTGATAAAAGAGTTACAGGAAAAACACGGAATCTCTTTTCTTTACATAACACATGACCTGTCCACTGCAGGATACATTGGCCACAGGATTGCAATCTTGTATCGTGGAAAGATTGTAGAGACTGGACCAATTAACGAAATTCTATCCAGTCCTTGCCACCCATACACACAAGCACTTTTGGATTCAATCTCAAACCCAGACCCAGAGAATTTGCACAGAGACCACAAGATACGCATCAATGAATCATCTGGAATACAGGAGCATCAAGGATGCAGGTTCATGGCAAGATGTCCTTATGCCATAGAGAAATGTAAAATGGAACCAGAGTTGGAAAAAATTTCAGAGACACGACATGTTGCGTGTTTTGTAAAAATTAACTAGTTTGCAACTTCAGGCACATTAGAAATTCTGTGCGACACAACTTGGGAAACACCATTTCTTGGAAATACACCGTAGATCAGAGTTGCCTTTTTGACTACAGAGTCTTTTAGTGATACCATTATCATTTGGCTGCCCTTTGCCCTGTCTTCAAGTATGGTAGCAAGTCTTTCAGTGTTTAATGCATCAAGGTGTGCATCAACTTCATCAAGCAAATAAAATGGAGACGGTTTTAGTTTTTGTAGTGCTAGCAAAAATGTAATTGCGGCAAGTGTCTTTTCACCACCACTGATTGATGTTGATTCTCTTTTCGGTTTATTTGGAAATTGTACAAGATATGATATTCCAGATGAGAATATGTCATCTTCATTTTGAATTTCAAGCCATGCATTTCCTCCAGTCATCTTGCTAAATATTTCACGAATGTCCTTGTCCACTTTGTCATATGATTCCAAGAAGGTCTGGCGTTTACCTTTGTCAATTTCTTCTATGAATTTTACAATAGAGTTTCTTTCTTCTTCAAGTTCATTCTTTCTTGACGACATGGAGCGATATCCATTTGAGATTTCGATATACATCTCAGGAGCCCTTGTGTTTATAGAGCCTGCCAATTTTCGCTTTTCAGATTCCATCTCAACTAGAATCTGGTCCACATCAAATGACTCTAGTAACGTGTTATACCCGTATGATTCCAAGGTTTTTTTGATTCTTTCTTCATTTTCTGCCAAGTCACGAACATCGCGTGCTATGGAATCAGATTGTCTTTCCATGCCGTTTACCTCTTTACTCAATGTTCTTTCTGATTCATACAGACCTTTTAGTTTGGAATCGTATTCTTTTAGCGTAGATACTGATGTTCCAGATGTAGCGATTAGTTGTTGTTCTTTTTCTCTCAGGGTTACAAGTATAGCATCCACGTTTTCTTTCTCTTTTCCAAGTGCACGTGATTGAACTTCGATATCATATTTTTCATGGTTCAGTGAAGATTGTTCTTGTGACAAGAGCCTCACATTTGCCTTGAGTGAGTTCTCTTCATTGCCAAGGCCAGTCAGGTTTCCCGTCAATTCCCTAAATTGTGTAGATATTGAACTATGAGATCCTAGCAGACTGGAACGCTTTTCATTCAATGATGATAGTAAGCTTGCCACTCGTGCCTGACCCTCATCGGCATAATTTTCCCTAGTAAGCGAGATGCGTTCTTCCAAAGATGATTCATAGGACTGTAATTTTGAGATGTTGACCATGATGCTTTCTTCCCTTCTTCGCAATTGTGAGATTCTGGAGGTAAGTTGATCTTCAGATATATTCAGGCTCTTTAGTTTTGCCTTGATGTCTGATAGGCTAAGGCCTACGTTTGCAAAACCAGTCTCGGACGAGTTGTATCTATTTTCAAGGCTGTCAGTTATTCTCTCAAGTTTTTTGAGTTGGCTCTTTTTGTTTTGGATGAATCTTCGCAAGAGTTCAAGTGATTGTACCAGTCCATCAACTGATGTGCTAAGTAAGATAATTTTTGTCAGGTGAGAAACTTTGGAATTTACATCCACTACAACAGCATTTGCATCGGCTTCGAAAAATTGTCCGTCAATTGTAACTGCCTTGTAACCCTTTTTGGACAATTCATATGCTTTTTCTTTTGATTCAACCAATACAATGTTTCCAAAAATGAAATTTTTGAGTGACTCGAATTTTTCATCACATCTGACAAATTCAGACAAGATTCCAAGAACGCCTAGGTCTTTGTTGATAGATATCTTTGAGTTCGATATTGCATCTAGTGGAATAATTCGTATCTTTGGCAGTTTCTTTTCTTGCGCAAATTCTGCCAGCCCAAGCAATGTAGCAAAGTCATTTACAACTAAACCCTTTAGCCAGTCAGAGCCAACTGCAAGCAATGGTCTTTCATATTGCTTGTCCCAGGTCAAAAGTTCAAAGACAAGACCTTGAATTCCAAGTCTCTTAGAGTCTTCTTTTAGTTTTGCAATGGAATAGTCTTCGTGCATTACTTCTTTTACAACTTTAATCTTTGCTTCATATTGTGCAGCTGCTTTGCTTGCCTTTTCAAATATTATCGTGGTCTCTTCGATATCTTTTTCAATCTTGGCACGTCTTTCTCGCAGATTTCCAAGCCTTGATTTTAGGTCATTAATTGCCGATTCATGGCCTGCCCTCACCTGTCTGAGCTTTCTCTCAAGGCCCAAGAGATTTTCCTTCTCATCAAGTATGGATTTTACTCTTGACGAGTTTTGCTCTATCTTATTTTGAACGTCAGTTCGTTCTTGTTCAAACTTTGAAAGTGAAAGTTTTGTTTCGTTTAATTGATCTGTGAGTTTTCTAACAGTTTCATCCACCCTGAGTTTGTTTGTGGCAATCTGTGATTGTTGTTTTAGCACCTGATTGATTTCAGAATCAACAGATGCAAGTTCAGCATTTGCATTCTTGCGAGTTTCGTTGATAACATCAATAGAACTTTTCAGTTCTGTAATTTGACTTTCCAACAAGGCGCGTTTTTCACCTAGTGTTACAAGTTCAGACTGGATTTCCGGGAGTCTTGAATCTATTTGGGACAATCGTCTTGCATTTGTTGCAAGTTTGCTGTTTGCAGATTCAAACTGGTGCATTGCTGCTGCAAGCTCAGAATCTATGGTAGCCTTTGCCTGATTATACACATTAACTTCATCCATGAATTTTTGTTTTTCTTCTTCAAGTTTTTTTATTTCATCTCGGAGACTGGCACGCTGTTCATCAAGTTTTTTGGTTTCAGACTGGATTGCGTTAAGGTTTCGCTCTTTTGATATTTTTGTATTCTCGATGTCACGCAGTTTGTTTGAAGACTGGATTGCATACAATCGCTTTAGTTCTTTATCTAAAATATCAAATCTAAGCTGGTTGTTTCTTTCCAGTTCCAGCTCATCAATGCGTTTTTTTATTTCATCCATTCTGGCAAGTGCAATCTCTAATCGTCTGTCAGCCTCATCAAGTTGCTTTAGTGACTCGACCTTTTTTTCATCAAAGTATGCAAGACCTATGATATCTTCAATTATCTTTCGTCTTTCTTCTGCATTAAATTCAGAGATTCTTGTGATGGTTCCCTGCTGAACGATATTGAGCTTGTGGATACCACAGTTTGCCACTTCAAGTATATCCAAAACATGGTTTCTGAGGACCTTTTTTTGGTTTAAATAGTAAATATTCTCGCCGTTTTCATCCATTTCCCTCGTAATGGTTACAGTATTGGAATCCACAGGAATCCTTCTGTCAGAGTTGTCAAAGTGACAGCTCACACGAGCAATTTTTGCCCCATGTTTTGCATTATCTACATCATGTAATAGTGAGCGAAGCTTGTCCACTCTCATCACCTTTGGAGAGTTCTCACCAAGAGAAAATGAGATTGCATCAAGTATGTTGCTTTTTCCAGATCCATTTGCACCAGAGATTGCAACTAGACCTTGTTCAAAGTTTACAATGGTATTTTTGTATCCAAATGACTTGAACCCAAATATCTCCAGTTTGCGTATATGGACCAATGTATCCGATAACGTTCGAGTCGAAATAACCGATTATTGACAAGTTTACTTGAGCTGCTGAATAAAAATTATAATGTGAGATCTAACTGTCGCGCTTGCCTTCTACAAACTCGCCAAATGCCTTCTTTGCCTCAGCATATGGCATCTGTATAGGAGGATGTTTGAAGCAGTACGATGAGATGCTAGTCATCGGTCCATACAGTTTTCTATCAAGTGCAATCTTTAATCCTCGTATTGCATCGATCATTATTCCCGCACTGTTGTATGCATCAATTACTTTGAGTTTAAGATCTAACTTGACTGGAATCTTGCCAAAGTATTTTCCTTCCAAGTTGATGTAACAGATCTTTTCATTATCAATAAAGTCAACATAATCACTAGGACCAATTCTCATTGGAATGTCATAGTCTGCCATTGCTTTGACTGCGCTTGTCTTGCTGATTCTCTTGTCTTCGAGTCTTTCTTCGTCAAGCATGTTGAAAAAGTCCATGTCGCCACCAATGTTTAGTTGGTATGTTCCATCAATCTGCACTCCCCTATCTACAAAGAGTTTAACAAGTGTCTTGTGAACAACTGTCGCTCCAAGCTGACTCATTACATCATCACCTGCAAGCGGGATCTTTTTGTCAGTAAATGCTTGCTGCCATTTTGGCTCTGATGCGATAAATACAGGAATTGCATTGAGAAATCCCACCCCTGCTTCCAGTGCCTGGCTTGCATAGTGTTTTACAGCATTAGTACTTCCAACTGGTAGATAGTTTACAAGCATCTCTGCGCCGGTATCCTGGAGAACCTTTTTGACGTTAACATCAGGCTCCTTAGAGATAGTCACAATTCTGCTCAGGTGTCTACCTATACCATCTAGAGTAGGACCTTTTTGCACGGTCACGTCCATCTTAGGTACCTCTGATACGGTTATGGTATTGTTTGGCTTTGCATAGATTGCTTCAGAGACATCTTTTCCTACTTTGGTATCTGCAACATCAAATGCTGCCACTACCTCAATGTCTCCTGGCTCGTACCCTCCAATGTTGTATGCAGTTAAACCGATAGTATCATGAGTATTCTGTGTATAGTATTTTCCACCTTGGATAATTGCTGAAGCACAGTTGCCAACACCAGCTATTGCAATCTTTATTTTCTTACCCAACTTCGATAGCTACCAAATAATCCATTATATTAATTACTTGTGATCTAGAACAGAGGATTTTATAGCCCAAAGTCAAATTATGCCTTATGATAAAACCTGGCAAACCAGTCAAGGATATTTCTATTAAAAAAGGTGATACCATTGATTCAATATTTGATCAAATGTCAAAGTCAGGAGGATTTGAATCAAAAAATCTTGTTGATGGTCTTAACATTTTAACTTCGATGATAGAAGACAAGAACTGTTTAAAGTTCATGTCATTTGTTGGTGCAGTTGTATCAACTGGCCTCAGGGGTGTGATAACTGACATGGTGAAAAATAAAATGTGTGATGTGATAATTACCACATGCGGTGCCTTGGATCATGACATTGCAAGACACTATTCTAATTATTTGGAGGGCTCGTTTACCATGGATGACAGTGAACTCATGGAAAAAGAGATACACCGATTAGGAAATGTGCTAGTTCCAATGAAAAGCTATGGTCCATTGATTGAAGAAAAGATGCAGAGTTTTCTCCAGAAAGCATACAAGGATGGAAAAAAAGAAATGTCGACTCATGATGTGACAAAAATGATTGGTGAACACTTGGGCGAGGACTCGTTTCTGTACTGGGCAAACAAGAACAAGATACCAGTAATTGTTCCAGGAATAATGGACGGTGCAGTAGGAAGTCAAATCTGGATGTTCTCTCAAAGTCATAACGATTTTAGATTAAATGTTGTAGCAGACGGAGATTTATTATCAGGATTAATTTTCAAGGCAAAAAAATCAGGTGCATTGATGATAGGCGGAGGAATATCAAAGCACCACACGTTATGGTGGAACCAGTACAGAGACGGCCTAGACTATGCAGTATACATCACAACTGCACAAGAATTTGACGGTAGTTTGAGCGGTGCACTTGTTAGAGAGGCAATATCATGGGGCA
>JANWJG010000097.1 GCA_025449485.1 Nitrosotalea sp.
AGCTCCAAACTGTACATCATCCTTGCGTCAGTGAAGCTTGTGAAACCACTGGAGCCCTTAGCGGTGATCATGTGATCTAAACTGTCGCCATACCAGGCTAGGCTACGACCCCACGTACTGAACATAAATGCACTTGAATTTTAATTTACTTGACTTCTGAAGATTTATTGGTACCATCATAACTCTTTTTGAGCGTTGGATTGTTACAAGAAAATCACATGTCCTGATTTCTATGTCTTGATCAATTACATGCCTGAATCAGACTCTGATCACTTGGGGAGTAAAACTTGGTTCGACCTATAATCATACTATTGGGGGCAATTCCAGTGCTTGCAGCTCTTTTCATTGTGGTACCAACACTTCTTCGACCTGAAATTCCAAATGTCGCAGTTAACGCTGATGATGTCATATCAATAGAATATAGCAAACAGCACCTCAAAAAAATATCATTTGGCCTTACACAGAGCATTGGTGCTGACACAACCGAAGTTTTAACCATCTCAAACGATGGTCAAACTACCTATAGTCTCACAAAGAATGGCTATTCTGAGCCTGATAAAAAATACCAACTCTCAAAAGATGAAGTCAAGAGACTGACTGCACTGATAAAAGAGACAGGATTTATGCAAATTCCAACAACAAACTATCCAGTAAAAAGTGATCTAAACGAGTATGAAAAATATGGATTACAAGTTACGCTAAACGACAAATCCATCAATGTACAGTGGCCTGACCAGAATTCTACTCAAGAATTCATTCCACCTTTGATAAATGAGGCCCAAAGCAGCATGGATGCTGTAATTGCAGAAATAATAAAATAAATAGCGTAAGACTCGATCAAATCTCATGATTCCACTTTCTGGTGATTTGGGAGATACTAAAGGGGTAGTAAAGGAAAATGTAGGATCATTTGGTACTAAACGCGGAACTTCTACACTAAAACGTGGTTTTGCTCACATGCTCAAAAATGGAGTTGTAATGGATGTTACAACTGTTGAACAAGCTCAAATTGCAGAGGATGCTGGTGCAGTTGCAGTAATGGTTTTGGATAAACTTCCATCAGATGTTAGAAAAGCTGGCGGTGTTGCAAGAACTGCAAGTATTAGAATTATTCAAGAGATTATGGATTCTGTAACAATTCCAGTTATGGCAAAATGCAGAATCGGTCATGTATATGAGGCAATGGTTTTGCAAGAAACAAATGTAGATATGATTGATGAATCCGAAGTTCTAACTCCTGCTGATGAAAATCACCACATTTGGAAATGGGATTTCACTAGTCCATTTGTAAATGGTGCACGAAATCTTGGCGAAGCTCTCAGAAGAATAGAAGAAGGTGCAGCAATGATTCGAACAAAGGGAGAACCAGGAACTGGCAATGTTGCCGAAGCGGTTATTCATATTAAAAATGTAAACACAGAACTACGACGCATAAAATCAATCTATGATGCAGGCGATGAGCAAGACTTGATAAGTGTTGCAAGAGAATTGAAAGTTTCTTACTCTATTGTGGAACAGACTGCAAGTTTGGGTAGATTGCCAGTTGTCAATTTTGCAGCAGGTGGAATCTCAACTCCTGCAGATGCTGCATACTTGATGACACTTGGTTGTGATGGAGTGTTTGTAGGATCTGGAATATTCAAGGCCGATGACGCAAAAGAAAGAGCACAAGCAATAGTTTTAGCAACAACTTTCTGGGAAGATCCAGACAAGGTAAAAGAAGCACAAAAAATGATTGATGAAAGACAATCAATGTTAGGATTAGATACAAAGAATCTTGAGCTTAGAATGCAAGAACGTGGTAGTACAGCATGAGCGGCGTTAACATAGGAATTTTGGCAGTTCAAGGCGATGTTGCAGAAAACATACTTGCAACAAAGATGGCAATTGAAGAATTAGGTATGGAAGGTATTGTAACTGAGGTTAAAACTCCTGAACAAATCTCTGATCTTGATGGACTGGTAATACCTGGTGGGGAAAGCACTGTGATAGGCACACTCTCTCTGGTCAATGGCTCGTTAAAGAAAATTAAAGAAAAAATTGCAAGTGGAATGCCTGTATTTGGAATATGTGCAGGTATGATATTGCTCTCAAAAAAAGCAAAAGATAGAGTAGTTGGCGAAATGGACCAACCATTGTTAGACTTTCTTGATGTAAAAATAGAACGAAATGCCTTTGGCAGACAAAAAGACTCGTTTGAATCTGAAATCTCGATGGATAAAATTGGCATTTCAAAGTTTCCAGGAGTGTTCATTCGCGCACCTTCAATCATAGAAACAGGTAAGGATGTGGAAGTGCTATCCAAGTTTAATGAAAAGATAATTGCAGTAAAACAAGGTAACATACTAGGCACTTCATTTCATCCTGAGCTTACAGGGGATGTTTCACTTCACAAATACTTTGTAAGCATGATTAAGAAGAAGAACTAGATCTTACGATTGAATTACTGGAATACCGTTTATATTAAATTCAAATTGATTGTATACTGTTATTGTAATGGAAATAGAGACGACTCCAGAACTAGTTTCAAAGGTTTACAAAAAAATTGAAGAGAACATTTCAAAATATAGAAAACTAGTCAACAGGCCGCTTACTCTGACTGAAAAGATCCTCGTTGGCCATCTTGATGATATAGAAAGTGCAAAAGATCTAGAACCGGGAAAAAGCTACTCATTTCTTAGACCTGATAGAGTTGCACTACAAGATGTTACAGGACAAATGGTAATACTACAATTCATGCAATCAGGTCTTAAACGAAGTACACTTCCAACAACTGTTCACTGTGATCATCTTATTCGAGCCAAAGTTAGTGGAGATGTAGATATCAAAGTTGCACTAGATGAAAACAGCGAGGTCTACAAATTCCTAGAATCCTCCTCACGAAAATATGGGATAGGATTCTGGAAACCTGGTGCAGGAATTATTCATCAGGTTGTACTCGAAAATTATGCTTTTCCAGGTGGATTGATGATTGGAACTGACTCTCATACTCCAAATGCAGGTGGTCTAGGTATGCTTGCTATTGGAGTGGGAGGACTGGATGCAACAGAGGTGATGGCAGGATTTCCATGGGAACTCTTGTATCCTAAAAGAATTGGTATACATCTCAAAGGGGAGCTAAGTGGCTGGGTTGCTCCAAAAGATATCATATTGTACGTAGCATGGAAGCTTACTGTATCCGGTGGAACAAATGCTGTAGTAGAATACTTTGGACCTGGTACCAAGTCAATTAGCTGTACTGGCAAAGCCACCATAACAAACATGGGTGCAGAAATAGGTGCAACATGCTCTGTATTTCCATATGATGATAAAATGGAAGTTTATCTCAAGTCCACTAATCGCGGACAAATTGCAGAGCTTGCAAATAAACACAAAGATATTCTTGTGGCAGATCCTGAAGTTGAACAAAATCCAGAAAAATATTTTGATAAAGTAATAGAGATTGACCTATCTGTACTAGAACCATACATTGCAGGTCCGCACACACCAGATCTTGCAAGACCGATATCTGCACTTGCAGAAGATGTAAAACAAAACAAGTATCTTGATACCATCTCTGTCGCTCTTATCGGAAGTTGCACCAATTCATCTTATGAGGATATGACAAGAGCGGCATCTGTTGCAGAGCAAGCAAAATCTCACGGAATGAGTGTGAAAATTCCTCTTCTTGTAACTCCGGGCTCAGAACAAATCAGAGCAACAATTGAACGTGACGGACAGATGCGTACATTAAATGAAATTGGGGCAACTGTACTAGCTAATGCTTGTGGTCCATGCATAGGACAATGGAACAGACCTGAGATAAAACCCGGAGAACCAAATACTATTGTTACATCATTTAATCGAAATTTCCCCGGACGAAATGATGGTAGAAGAGAGACAATGGCCTTTATGGGTAGTCCTGAATTAATTGTGGCACTTGCTCTTGGTGGCAGACTTTCATTTAATCCTCTAAAAGATACACTAAAGGGTTCTGATGGAAAAGAGTTCAGACTGGAACCGCCGACAAAAGCAGCAGAGGTACCATCTCAAGGATTCTCAAATGTGGGACAAATCTATGTTCCACCAGCAGAAAATCCAGATGAGATTCAAGTCATTATCAATCCTTCAAGTGGAAGACTACAAAAACTAGAGCCGTTTCTGAAATGGGATGGCAAAGATTTTGTTGAATTGCCACTTTTACTAAAGGCAAAAGGAAAATGCACAACAGATCACATCTCTCCAGCTGGTGCATGGTTGTCATTGCGCGGTCATATAGACAAAATTAGTGACAACATATTCCTTGGTGCAGTTAATGCATTTACAAATGATGTTGGCAAGGGAAAGAACCAACTAAACGCAAACACAGAATCATTTCCAGTTATAGCTCGACAATACAAAGAGAAGGGACTAAAATGGATTGTAATAGGCGATAATAATTATGGAGAAGGTAGTAGCAGAGAACACGCTGCCATGTCTCCAAGATATCTTGGATGCGCCGCAGTTATTGCACGAAGTTTTGCACGTATACATGAAACTAATCTAAAGAAGCAAGGAGTACTGGCACTCACATTTGTCAATCCATCTGATTATGATAAAATCCAAGAGGCTGATAAGCTAAGCATTCTTGATCTATCTCAGATGCAACCTGGGAAAAATATCCAATGCATACTAAATCACAAAGACGGAACAAAAGACGAGATTGCACTAAAACATTCATACAATGACTTTCAGATAAAATGGTTCAAAGCAGGTTCTGCCTTGAACATAATGCGTGAAAGAGAAGCACAAGCCAACTAAAGAACTAATAGTTTGAGTGACGTTATTTTCTATCAGTGAGTCATACATTTGATCCAAATGAACTCTACAATAGAGTAGTACATTATTACATTGACAAAAAGGGATATTCAAAAGAACAGGCAAATCAAATAGCCCGAAAGGTTGTAGAGCGAGAAAAAAGTAGGCACACGTGTAAGAATGTAAGTTGTGGCCATGGCCTAGATGACCACATACGACACAGCGAGACTTGCCTTGTTCTTGATTGTGATTGTAGAAAGTTTGTCAGTTAGATACTTGCAACAAAATCTTTCCTGATTGGTTATTTTTTTCCATTTTTTGATGCGCAATTTTGGCATCCTTTAGATCAAATATGCTATCAATTACAGGCTTGATCTTTTCTAATTTCATGAACTTGTGTAGTGCAACAAGTTGTGACTTTGATCCTAGATATGCACCAATTACTTGAGCCTCTTTGCTGTAAAATGATCTAATGTTTACTATTGCCTCTCCACCAGTTGTGGTACCACACGCAATCATCCTTCCTTTTACCTTAAGAACTTCAAGGCTTACAGGCCATGTCTTTGCTCCAACATGATCAATTACAGCATCCACTCCTATCTGGTTTGTAAATCTCAATACTTCTGATTCTACATCTTTGGCATTTCTGTCTATTACAAAATCTGCTCCAAGTTTTTTTGCAAATTTTACTTTGTTCTTGTCTGATGCAACTGTAATGACCTTCAAGCCTTTTGCTTTTGCAAGTAATATTGCAGCAGATCCTACTCCACTATTTGCACCCCAAATCAGAACAATATCACCTTTTTTGCATCTTGATTTTTCTAACATGTTCCAAGAAGTAAGATATGAAACATTGATTGAAGCAGCCTCTTGATCTGAAAACCAATCTGGTTTTTTTATTATGTTCTTCTTTGGGACTGAAATGAATTCAGCATAGCCTCCCTTGTATTTTCCAAATCCGCCTATAATTCCAAAAGATACTCTAGGAATATTGCTGTCTATTGCAGGATATGCGACCACTTTTTCTCCCTTTTTGAAATCTCCAAATCCTTCTTCCAGAGTACCACTGATATCGCAGCCAAGGATGTGTGGAAATGAGACTGTCTTGCCGGGAATTCCATTTCTTACCCAAATATCCAAGTGATTTACTGCACAATATTTTACTCTAACAAGAACATGTCCTTTTTGTACAATAGGATCTGGAACTTGTTCGTATGATAATACTTCGGGTCCTCCGTGTTTTCTAATAATTACGGCCTTCAACTATTCTTGAAAGATAAAATTATTATTTAAAGAACGTCACACGCATATGTCTACCCATACCAGAGAAAACTTGTTAAACCACAATCACGTCATATCATGATTGACAAAACCAAAAATTCTTGCATTTGCAGGAAGTACTCGTATCGATTCGTTTAACAAAAAACTAGTCAAAATTGCGGCAACAGGTGCAGTGGAAGGTGGTGCAGATGTTACTGTGATTGATCTTCGAGATTTTGCAATGCCTCTTTATGATGGAGACTTGGAACATCAACAAGGGCTTCCGTCTAGTGCACGCAAGCTAAAGGACTTGATGTTGTCACACCAGGGATTCTTAATTTCAGCACCAGAGTATAACAGCTCAATATCTGGTGTTTTAAAAAATACTATTGATTGGGTGTCTAGGCCATCTGAGGGTGAAGAACCTCTGGCTTGCTTCAAGGGTAAAGTTGCAGGAATCATGAGTGCATCTCCTGGTGGTCTTGGTGGTCTTCGTGGATTGGTTCATGTGCGCGCAATTCTTGAAAATATCTACGTACTTGTAATTCCAGATCAGATTGCTGTAGGCAAAGCTCATGAAGTATTCAATGCTGACGGAACTCTAAAAGACAAAAAACAAGAGGATCAAGTAAAAAAGATTGGCTCCGATGTTGCTAAATTATTGATAAAATTAACTGCCTAAATTCTATTCTTAGCCTTGATTCATTTGAATAATTCCAAAAATGTTTCCTTCTGTATCCATACATGTTGCATAATGCCCGACTCCTGGAATCTCCATTTTTGGTACTAGTATCTGGCCACCATTTGACTGGATTTTGTCTACATATTCATCAAGAGAAGGAACCTCAATCGTATTTGTCATGCCTATTTGTCCTGGCATCCTTCTTGCCAAACCACCATTAATTCCTGGGGTGTTATTCTCTCCTGTATTTATCATCCAATATTCCATTGGGCCATCCCACTTGTCAAACTTCCATCCAAATGTGTCATGATAGAATTTTTGTGCTCTCTCTGGGTTGTCAGAAGGAATATCAAAATGTGTGATTCGTGGCATTGTACAAAATATGTATTGTATATTATTTAAGCTCTAACTATATTTCTCCCCTAGACTATGTTGTGCATAGCTTTGAGGTCTTTTGCAAATGGCTCCAAGCTTGCAGGAATTGCAATCTCTACTGTATCTTTTAATGATAAGCTCATACTTTTTTTCTTGTTCCACACTTCAGAATTGAATTCAGTTATTTCCTTTGTGTATTTTGTCCAGTCTTCATGACCTTCCGGTTCTACAAACTTTTCATGATGTACAGTATCTTTAGAATAAAGATTTTGCCAGAGGTAGTCTGTGATGAAAGGTGTAATTGGTGCAAGCAGTATCAAAACTGACGACAAGACCTTGTGAAGTGTAAATATTGCTCCGTCTCTTTCCTCTTCTGTAAATCCAGAACTGTATGCTCTTCCCTTTACCATCTCAATATAGTGTGCAGCAAAAAGATTCCAAGTAAATTCTCTTAGTGCAGTAGCTGGAACAAAAAAGTTGTATTCGCTGTATCCTTTCTTGCATTCTACAATTACTTTGTCAAGCTCAGAGAGTATCCACTTGTCAGAAGGACCAGGCTTTCCAGATTTTATCACTGAGAATCCTGAAAGAAATCTTGAAACATTCCAAAGTTTGCTTAGGAATTTTTTAGTTGTCTCTATTTTTTGCTCTGAGCATCTAAAGTCATATCCGAGATTTATCTCGCTTGCACTCCAGAATCGGAATGTATCTGCTCCAAATTTCTGTATTATTGGTAAAGGATCAATCACATTTCCCTTACTTTTGCTCATCTTGGTACCATGTTCGTCTACACCGTATCCCATTATCCATGCATCACTCCATGGAGTCTTGCCAGTGAGTTGTTCGCATCGTAATATGGTATAGTATAGCCATGTGCGGACGATGTCTTTTGACTGGGGTCGTATGGTGGTAGGATATGTTTTTTTGAAAAATTCTTCATCTTGCTTGTATTTGGTGATGTATAGTGGTGATACACTAGAGTCCATCCAGGTGTCAAAGGTACGCTGTTCTCCTACAAATTCTGTTGAATCGCACTTGGTACACTTTGGTATGGGGCTTGGGTCTTTCCAAGGTCTATAGTATTTTCCAGGTTCTGGTACGTGTGGCTCGTTGCATTTTTTACAGTACCAGATGGGTATCTCTGTACCATAAAACCTCCTTCTTGAGATTGGCCAGTCTATCGAGATTGATTCTAGCCAGTTCATCAAAATCTGCTTGTGCATTGGAGGGTGAAAATCTATCTTTGTACCAAGTTCCTTTATTTTACCAACAGAGTCTTTTTGTTTCAAATAATATTCTTCCATGGAGATAATTTCAATTGCAGTCTTGCTTCTCTCAGATATTGGAGTTCGGTGATTGATGTTTTCTATCTTTTCTACAAGACCTTGATTTTGCAAATCTTCTATGATTTTTTCTCTTGCTTGCTTTACTTTTAGACCTGCATATGGTCCTGCAACATCTTTCATTCTGCCATTCATTCCAACTGCTGCAATCTCTTCTAGTTTGAGTTCTCTGAATAATGCAACATCGTTTTGGTCACCATAACTACAAACCATTACCGCACCAGAACCAAATTCTTTTTCAGCAGAGGGATGTGTCTTAATCTCTACATCTCTATTTACCAGTGGAATTGTTACTTTTTTACCAATGACATCTGTATATCGTTCATCTTCTGGATTTACAATTACTGTCTGGCATGCACATAACAATTCTGGTCTCGTACTTGCAATGATTATGGTTTTTTCAGATTCCTTTACCTTGAATTTCATGTGAACTAGCTTGGTGGGAATATCTTCATAGATTATCTCCGCATCTGCTATGGTAGTTCCTGTTACCCAGTCATAGTTGTTGGGTCTGTTTGCAAGATAGATCTGTTCTTTTTTCCACATGTCAATAAATGTAGATTGTGTAAGTGTACGATATTTCTCAGAATCTGTCCTGTAATATTCTGCAAAGTTTCCACTGAGTCCAAGACTCTTCATAATCTGTATCATCTCTGCCTCTAAATCGTCTAGTGCTGTAGCACAAAGCTTGAGAAATTCTCCTCTTTCTGTCTCATGCATCCTGATTCCGTGTTTTTTTTCTGTATACATCTCGACAGGAAGGCCATTTCTGTCAATTCCTATTGGAAATAAGACATTCTTTCCGGACATTCTTGCAGTTCTTGCAATCATGTCTATCTGGGCATAGTGTGATGCTGCACCAATGTGCCATGGTCTACCTGATGGATATGGTGGAGGTGTGTCAATTACAAATACATCTCCTTCTGGTTTGAAATCATAAATGTGTGATTCTTCCCACTGCTTTAGAATTTGTTTTTCAATCTCAGGATTCCAAGCAGTTTCCTTGATAGTTGGTTCCATGTCTTAGATCTTTGAGATTTGTGAAATGATATGGGCTCCCTTGTTATAGCCCTCGTAAATATAGACTCCTACAGCTTCAATATTTTTTGGCATCTTTGGAACAAGCAGTTTGATTAGTTCGGTTGACAAGTTTTCAACAGTAGCCTCTCCTCTCAAAAGATAGGTTGTGTTCTTTGGTACTTGGAGATCAAATCTTCCCTTTGGACCGTCAAACCCAATGTTGTAATGCTCATTGTCTTCTTTGATTAGATATCTTTCATTGATGAAAAATTTATGATCTAAAACTGAGATGACTTCTTTGATTATTTTCTTTGCCTCTCCAAAGTCCATCAACAAGTTGTTCTTCATCTCTCCAACTAGTTCTACAGTTACAGATGATGTATGTCCATGCAGAATCGAGCATTTCTCCACAAGAGGCAATATGTGTGCATAATCAAATGCAAATGAAGGATCCTCCATGAATATGGAACCTGTCTGTACTTCCTGAGTCTTGTATAGTATGATGTCTTGTAACTCTGATAGTCTTGCTGCAAATTTTGGATGTCCTAGTGCGATTATCTTGACATCTGAGAGTTCTGCCTTGAGTTCTTTGTATTTTGCAATATCTATTTCAGTATCTATCACTTCAATCAAGCCCTTGTCTGTCTTGAAATCAACATTTACCTTCTTTCCATTTTTTAGGGTTATGGGATAATCATACTGGTAGTCCATTTGTAAAAATTCAAGCATCTGTGCTATTGAGAGCTCGGTTCTACTTTTCAAAAGATTTCCTTTACCGTCAATGTACTTGAAATCTGAATCCAAAATTGTAGAACCTGTTGACATTTGAAAAATTCTGCTCAATCCGTATATAAATTCTGTACAGGTGTTATGGCAGTACTTACTTTAGTGAATTCAGAGTTCTTGCAAGGGATACATCATTTTGTGTTATTCCGCCTGCATCATGAGTCACTAGGTCTACTGAAATCTTGTTGTATACATTGAACCATTCTGGATGGTGATTCATCTTTTCTATGTGTATTGCGGCTTTGCACATAAA
>JANWJG010000098.1 GCA_025449485.1 Nitrosotalea sp.
ATTGAAAGTGAATTTATTGAAACAGCTAATGCCTCATCCTTGAGTCTTCTGCCATTGCATGTGTTACATGGCGTCTCTCGCATGAACTTGCTAAGTTCTTCTCGTTTTGACTCTGAATCAGTCTCTGCAAAATTTTTCTGTAGGCTTGGTATTACACCGTGAAAATTATTGGTATATTCCCACCTGGAATCTGTTGACTGGGACTCGTAAGAGAACTTGACTGCTTCCTCACTTCCATACAGTATAACTTGGAGTTGTTTTGAGCTCATCTTGTTTATGGGAGTCATAAGATCAAAACCGTATTTTTTGCCTACATCACGTAGTGTCTGTCTTCTAAATGATGAGAATCTACCTGACCATGGTACAATGGCACCATCAAGTATTGATTTTGTCTTGTCTGGAATTAGTAGGTCTGACTCAAACTCCATCTTTACACCCAAACCATGACATGTCTTACAGGCACCAAATGGAGAGTTGAATGAAAAACCTCTAGGCTCTAGTTCTCCGATTGAAATTCCACAAAATGGGCATGCATTGTTTTGGGAAAATATTTTTTCTTCCATATCTACTACCATCACATCTCCCTTGCCTGCCTTGAGTGCAGTCTGGATTGATTCGTACAGTCTGCTTTTTTCCTCCCAAGATGCCTTGACTCGGTCCACTACGATTTCGATATTGTGCCATTTTTGTTTATCAAGTACTGGAAACTCTCCATCAAGTTCTATTATTTCTCCGTCTATTCTAATTCTTGAGTATCCTTGTTTTTTTACCTGCTCGAATAATTTTTCATAAGTTCCTTTCTTTCGTCTTACAAGTGATGCAAGAATCAAGATTTTTTTTCCATCTGATTCTTTTAGAATTGATTCACAGATTGATTCAACTGACTGGTTTGATATCTTTCTTGAACACTTGGGGCAGTGTGGTGTACCAATTCTTGCATAAAGCAATCTGAGATAGTCGTAAATCTCTGTGATGGTACCCACTGTAGACCTTGGATTCTTACTTGTGGTCTTTTGCTGGATTGATATTGCAGGTGACAACCCTTCGATAGAATCAACATCTGGCTTGTTCATCATCTCAAGGAATTGTCTTGCATATGCTGAAAGCGATTCAACGTATCTTCTTTGGCCCTCTGCATATATGGTATCAAAAGCAAGTGTAGATTTGCCAGATCCTGATAGTCCAGTAATCACTACCAGTTTATTCTTTGGAATGTCCAAGTTGATGTTCTTTAAGTTGTGCTCCCTTGCACCACGGATAATTAACTTGTCATTCATTTTGTAATTGTTTTTGTATTCTTGTTAGTTTGTCACGATATTCAATTGCATGTTCAAAGTCAAGATCTTCAGCATAACGTTTCATAGTTGCCTCTATTTCTATTGCCAATGTCTGTATATCATGCTTTGACATGTGTTTTGTTTCATCTAGTGTTATGGTTTGTTGTGGAATTGCCTTTATGATGCTTGTTGGTGTGATTCCCATTTTTTTATTATATTCTACCTGCTTGCTTCTTCTCCTATCTGTTTCTGATATTGCAAGTGCCATGGACTGGGTTTTCTTATCGGCATACATTATCACGGCACCGTCTACATTTCTTGCAGCCCTTCCACATGTCTGGATTAGACTGGTAACATTTCTCAAAAATCCTTCCTTGTCTGCATCAAGTATTGCCACAAGGGAGACTTCGGGAATGTCAAGACCTTCTCTTAGTAGGTTGATTCCAACAAGGACATCAAACTCTCCAAGTCTGAGCTGTCTGATAATTTCAGTTCTCTGGAGATTTTCAATCTCAGAGTGTAGGTAACGCACCTTTACCTTGTTCTTTGAGAGGTACTCTGCCAAGTCTTCTGCCATTCTCTTTGTGAGTGTAGTGACAAGTGTGCGCTGGTCCTTTTCTGTTCGTTTTTTTATCTCTAAAATCAGGTCATCCATTTGGTTTTCTGTCTTTCGTACCTCAATTGTTGGGTCCACAAGACCTGTGGGCCTGACTAGTTGTTCTACAATATGAAAACTCTGCTTTTTTTCATAATCCCCTGGTGTTGCAGATACAAATATTGTATTTTTGATATATCTTTCAAACTCTTCAAATTTCAGCGGTCTATTGTCAAACGCACTTGTAAGTCTAAAGCCGTAATCAATCAAGGATTTTTTTCTGGTGTGGTCTCCATTGTACATGCCATGAAGTTGTGGCAGTGTTACATGAGATTCATCAATTACGAGCAAAAAGTCTTCGCCAAAAAAGTCTAAAAGACAAAATGGAGGCTCACCCGGATTTCTTCCATCAAAATGTCTTGAATAGTTTTCAATTCCAGAACAATAACCTAGTTCTTCAATCATCTCCAAATCATATTTTGTTCTCATCTCTAGTCTTTGTCTTTCAAGCTCTGGCAGCTCTGTCAGTCTCTGTTTTAGTTCGTTTCTGATTGACTGGACTGCAGTCTTTCTGACATCTGCTGCAACAAGATAATGTTTTGCTGGATAAATCTTGATCTTTGAAATCTGTTTTTTTTCTTTGAGTGATACTGGGTCACAGATTGATATCTTTTCAACATCGTCACCAAATAATGAAATTCTTACAACTGAATCTGAATATGCTGGGATTACATCAATCGTATCTCCCTTGATTCTGAATCTTCCTGCTAGTAATTCGGTATCATTTCTGTCGTATCTTGCATTGACAAGTTTTTTGATCAGTGAACTTCTTCCAATCTCTGCATCTTTTTCAATTGTAATTGCCATGGTCTCCCACTCGCTAGGTGAGCCAAGTGAATAAATGCATGAGACAGTGGCAACAATAATTGTTGGCTCTCCTGAGAGTAACATGGCAGTTGCCTCAAGACGCAATTTTTCTATCTTTTCGTTGATTTGCGTGTCTTTCTCAATGTAGGTATCTGTCTGTGCGATATAGCTTTCAGGTTGGTAATAGTCATAGTATGAGACAAAATATCCGACATTATTTTTTGGGAAGAACTGTTTTAGTTCTGCATAAAGCTGAGCTGCAAGTGTCTTGTTGTGTGATATTACAAGTGTCTTTTTTCCGGTCTTGGCTATTGCATTTGCAACTGTAAAGGTCTTGCCACTGCCAGTTACACCAAGCAATGTCTGGATCTTCTTTTTTTGTATTCCTTGAACTAGCTGTTCTATTGCCTGTGGCTGATCTCCTGTTGGGGCAAATTCTGAAACAAGCTCAAAGCTTGGATTTTCTAGCAAACATTACAAATTAGTCCTGTTTCAAATTTAAAGCAAATGGTAATTATGATATCTTTACCAGTTGCGCTCTTCTGATACTTGAAGGTCACCGTCTTTTGTCTTGGTGACACCCATCATCTTTACAGTATCTTGTGCAGTTGGACTGTTACGCTCTAGTATTTTTTTTGCAATCTCTAGTCTTGTTTTCTTGTCCCAGTGCTGGCCAATCTTGTACTTGCCCCTCATTGTAACAGGTACGACCTTGATTATTGCAACCTCTTCTACCACTTTCATGTCATGAGTTAGTTTTTCATATCCTCCTTCAGGTTGGTATTTTTTCATGAGATCATTTAGTGCCCTTGTCTTTTCTTTTGGATCTGAGACAAGAGTTGCTTTTCCCTTGATAACTACGCTGATGTACAAAGTGTCTGCCTGCGATGCATCAGTGGGGGATGTGAAATATGATGGCAGAAACTCGAGGCTCTGGTCTACCTCAAAGCCAACCTTTTGATTCTTTGAAATGTTCTCTAATTTTTCTCCTTTTGGGTGGGAATGCATGTAAATTGCATCATTTGCATATACAAAATTCATTGGTATTATCTGTGGGAATCCGTCCTTGTCTATACTAGATACTCTGCCTGTTTCTTGTTGGTTTAGAAACTCAACTATCTTCTCCTTTGATTTGATCTCTAATCTTCCAAGTAGTTGCACAAATTCATGTTATCAGATATGATATTTCTGCGTATGGTTTAATAGATAAATGCAAGTATTACTAACACAGGGTATGCTAAAGGACTCTAGTCACGCTAGTGTATTAACAGGAATGATCGTAGGTTCTGTAATTGGGTTTGCAAGTTATGTTTACACATTATTTGGTGATACAATTCCATCATTTTTTGCAGTTTATTTCAAAGAAATAGGAGCCGCACTAATCATGATGGCAGTCTTTGTGTTTGCAATTGCTTGGCTGATAAAAGCAAAACCACACAGAAAACCACAGAGATACTTGGTCAAGGTGTTTGATGTATGCGGAGTGGAAACTAGAATTGATGGTATTAGGGACGAATTTAAGACACATGACGTAGCATGGAGTTTTATGAAAGAATATAAAAAATTCTATCCCCTGTTTAACTTTGCTCTGGTCTCTGATCTTCCAAATTCTGAAAAGATGACCATATTTCGGTATCTCTAGAAAACAGAAACACATTATTTTCTTCATGTATCCATAGAACATTTTTGCTTACTGTAAGTTAACTTGCTTTCAATAAAGTCACTTTCTACTTTATATGGGTTATAGGTATGTGGTAGTTGTTCATAAATGACTCTGGGTAAATCAAAGACATTGATTGTACAATATACTCCCCGAAATGAGCGCTCCAGCACTAAAAAAATACTAGATGCATTCATTGGAGAGGTAAAAAATTCTGATATCGAAAAACTTGATCTCGCAAAAGATGTGCCAAATTTCTTTTTAGAGAAAAATTTGGACGCATACATACATCGTAATTACCTGGGTGAAACCCTGTCTGCAGAACAAAAAAATAGTATGGCCAAAATGGACCGTATGACTGAGCAGCTAAAATCGGCTGATATTGTAGTTGTTGCATATCCTATGAATAATTTTTCAATGCCTGCTGCGGTCAAGGCTTGGTTTGATTCTGTGATGTTAAAGGGCCAAACATGGGATGTAAAAAATAGCGGTTACGTCGGACTGATGAACGGAAAAAAAGCACTGACTCTGGTATCTGCAGGAGCAATTTATGCACAGGAACCAATGGCATCAATGGAACATGCATTATCACTTACAAATCTTGAATTCAAGTTTATGGGGTATTCTGATGTTCGTGGAATACTTGCTGATGGGATGAATGCTGACGAATCTGTAAAATTATCAAATCTGGAAAAATCAGTAAAACAGGCAAAATCAATAGCGCAAGAATGGTATTTACAAAAATAACTAGATTTGGATAATTTTCATTCTAGCGTGCGTAAAAAACTATTTTCTTGGGTTGTTCTGGTCTTTAAAGTACGGCATTATGCTTGATGCAAACTTGTCAATAGAACCAAAGTATCCTGAACCCCAGAATCTTACGATAAAGTGATTGACACCTGACTTCATGAATTTCTCAAAGACTGGAATGATATCATCTGGTGTACCCATTCAAATTGATGAACGTGCAACATCATCTGGAATTGTTTGTGCTGCCTCTCTCATTTTTACAATCCATTCTTGGTTTGACATGGAATATTCTGTAAAGTATTTCTTGAAATCAAATCCTGCAATGTCCTGGATACCGTGAACCTTGAGCACCTCTGGTTTGAACAAACTAACCTTTACTGCATTTTTCATTTTTGCCCATGCAGTTTCGGCATCTTCTGAAAAGTATACGTCGATATCTACTGCATAGTTAAAGTTCTCATCGGTTCTTCCATTTTCTTTCATAGAAGCCTTGATTGTCTTTGCATGTTCTGCATACAATTCTGGTGTATAACCAATTGGTATCCACCCGTCACCATACTTGCCACATAGTGCAAGTGTTCTTGGTGCACCTGCTGCCATGTAGATTGGTGGTGCAGGCTTGCGAACACTCTTTGCTTGCAAACATGCTTCTTCTAACTGATAAAATTCTCCCTTGAAATTGACTCGATGAGACGGTGATGAATCAAAAAGTAATTTGATAACTTGTAATTGTTCTTCAAATCTTCCCACTGGCTTGTCCCATTGTATTTTGAATTCTTTGAGATTTTGTGCTTCACCTGCTCCGATACCTAAAGTTCCTCTTCCATGTGATACTCTGTCAAGTGTAATTGATGCTAGTGCAATATTTGACGGATGTCGTCTTACTGCATCTGTTACACAAGTTCCAAGCTCTACCTTGTGTGTAACTGCTGCAATTGCAGAAAGCATGACCCATGGATCGTTTACTATTGCCTTGTCCCATTGTGGAACATTACTGTGGTCCATGTACCAAATAGAATCATAACCTGTCTTGTCAGCTAAAACACAAGCTGTAATGATCTGATCCTCGTTTAATCCCAGTCGAGCAACGTTGAGTCCTTGTTGAATTCCAAATTTTAGCGCCATGAAATCCTTCTACAATTGTCTTAAATTAGGTGTATTTAAGTCTAGTAATTTTGTAAGAATAATTGCTGATTTTTGGTTATTGTTAGCTTGTTTTTTGCAAAATAGAACAATACTCTAGATTTTTACAAAAAGTGAAAAAGAAAGTAGACTAGAGTTTGCCGTCTACGATATCTTTCAAAAGTTGAGCAACATCTTGTTTTGTTACTGGTAGTGGATTTGGATCCAAGTGACCCTTGTCTGTCATGACAACATCTGCGGCTTGATCAAACGGAGCCTTTAATGTCAGTTTGTCGAACTTTAGTTTTTCAATGACTTCTTTGAATCTATCATAGAAGATGGACTTGTTGAATTTGTGCGCCACAGTAGTACACGATGATAAAGAGTATCCGTGTGGTACACCTTCATTTGAAAAGACATAC
>JANWJG010000099.1 GCA_025449485.1 Nitrosotalea sp.
GGAGGATTTGGAGCAATATTTTTTAGCGGAGCAGAACTGGTTGTGGGAGTTGCAGGTTGCTCAGGTGTAGGGCTTCCGGTACCAATTGCATTTATTGCATAAACTCTGTAGATGTATGTCTTTGCTGTAGTTAAACCGGAGTGGGTGTATGAGGTAACATTGCCTAATGTTACCAGTGTAGAATATGTCGACGATGGCGCAATTCTATAATCTATTCTGTATCCTGTAATTGGCGAGCCTCCGTTATTCTGTGGTGGTCCCCAATTCAGACTTGCACTTGTAGAGGAGATCGGATATGCCGTAAAACTTGTTGGTACATCAGGTACTGTTGCAGTTTGAGCAAAAGATTGGTTTGCAAAAAAACCAATACTTGCTATGGTAATCACCGATGCAATTGATATTGTTATAAAATCCCTTTTTTGCAAATTTCTTATATTTTTGTACGCACGGAACAATGCAAGTTCTTGGTCCTTGTCGTTGATAAATTGTACGGAGGAATTATTTTGGATCAATAAATGAAAAGAATTTTGGCAAAAATGCGTTTTTTGTACCGTCTGAATGTCTCAATACTTTTTTCTTAATTCTTTTAATTCATCATATTCTTCCTGAGGTGTCTTTTTACTAGATTTGGTCCCAGGCTTGTTTCTTGGTCTTGATCTTACCATGCAATTACAACAAGTGCAATACAGATCAACAGTATCATCAGTTACAGGTCTATCTTGCTTGTCATGGCATGCCTCTCTTGACATGAAAACCCTGCAAATCTGGCATCGTACTTGACCTGACAAGTAGCGGCTAGTGCCATCTCTTGGCTTTCTAACCTTGTGTTCTTTGCAAAGTCCTTTACAAATACCTCTGTCTTTATTCATGTCTGACTCTTGCTATGGAAGAATAAATTCTATGCATTCTAATGTTGTGGTCAGGGATGATTTGATGACAATTATTCATGTTAGATGATTCGCATTGCTTTTATCTTCTTGTTGAACCAAGTGAAAGTAACCTGAAATGATACGAAAATTTGGTACTCAAAATCCTGCAAAACCCAAAATATTGATACTCGGAGGGGGATTTGCTGGCAGCAATGTATTGCGTGAATTACAAAAACAATTCAAAAGAAATGATGTTGAAATTACTCTGGTAAGCCAAGATAATTTTTTTCTTTTTACTCCCATGTTACCTGAAGTTTCATCTGGAATGCTTCATGCAAGCGATATCACTACACCGATTAGATCTTTTTGTAAAACCGCAAATTTCTGTCATGCAAAGATTCTCTCAATTGATATGGAAAACAAGCGTGTCTCTGTAACTAGAATATTTGATCAAAAAGAAACCATACTAGAATATGATTATCTTGTTCTTGCTCTTGGTAGCAAGGATAATTTCTTTGGCAATGTTAACATTGAAGAATTTGCATTTACAATAAAAACACTAGAGGATGCAATAGCTATACGAAATCACATTATTGGTGTATTGGAATGTGCAGATCAAGAAAGAGATAAAATTCTTCAAGAACAACTTTTACGGTTCATAGTGGTGGGTGGTGGATTTGCTGGAATAGAAATAGCAACTGAAATACATCACTTTTTGAAAGATGCTACAAAAAGTTATTACAAAAACATTGATTCAAAACAAATTCGCACTATTGTAGTGTCTGCACGCGAAGGAATTTTGCCTGAAGTTGGCGATGAACTTGGAAAATTTGCACTTGATTACGTTAAAAAATCGGGAATTGAAGTAATAACAAATACCAAGGCAGTGGATGCTGGAGAAGATCACGTGCTACTAAGTGATAATACTATAATCCCTTGTGCCACTCTCATCTGGGCAGGGGGTGTTGTAGTGGATCCACTCATATCTGCACTCAAGTGTGAACATGGCCAGTCCGGTCGCTTGGTAGTTGACCAATACCTGAGACTAAAAGATAATCCTAATGTCTTTGCGTTAGGAGATTGTGCTAATCTGGTTGACAGCAAAACTAACATTGTGTATCCTACCACTGCACAGATTGCAATAAGGCAAGCCAATCTAGTATCGGAAAACTTGGCTGCAGTTATTTATGGCAAAGCAAATTTGATGAAACCATTTCTGTATCATAACAAAGGTGTGATGGCTACAATCGGCAAACGAATTGGGGTTGCACTTCTTAATGGAAAAAAAGTGCATGGATTTTCGGCATGGGTCTTGTGGAGATCATTTTACTGGTCGCACTTGCCAACACGTGAAAAGAAAATAAAGGTTGGAATTGATTGGCTGCTTAGCTTGATATTCCATGCTGATATCATGACAGTGGGATTTATCAAGAAAAAAACTCTGAGTAGATTGGAAACTCCAATGTCTTCTGCAGTGGAGTATGGCATGGATCACTCGCAAAACACGTCATATCTATAAACGGTATATTTGACAGAGATATGAATAGAAAATATTCTATCTAAACCAAGGAAAGTTTTCCTTGTCTGCCTGTTTTGGAAGTTCTTCGATTATTGCTTGAGCTACTTCGGTATGATTGTATGTTATGTGTCGTAAAAGTTTCTTTGATCCTTCATCCATTGATAAACTTTCATTTGCTTCTCGGATTATGTCCTTGCACTCTCTACATGGGTTGAATTCTATGTAAAATTTCAATTATGTTTCCACTCAGAATATGTTTAGAGTTTCCCCTATTATTTGACTTGGGATTGTAAAACTCGGTCACACCGTGTATCTATCTAGTGTTACACTAAAATGAGATTATTTATCCAATGAAATAGTGAGATATGTATGGCATTTAGAGTTCTAGGAATAGGTTCAAGCCTACGTGGCAATGCATCTAGTACAACAGCATTATCAGTAGCTTTGAATCTTGCAAACAAGTATGGCGCGGAGACTAGGCTATTTGATCTCAGGCAAAACAAATTGCCATTGTATGACCCAGAAGAAAACAATTCAAGTCCAGAGATAAAAAAAATCAAAGACGATGTAGTGTGGGCAGATGCATTGATTCTTTCTACACCTGATTATCATGGTTCCATGTCTGGTGCAATGAAAAACTTTCTTGATTACTTTTGGGCAGAATTTGCAGGAAAAACTTTTGGATACATTTGTACATCTCATGAAAAAGGCTTGACTGCAATGGATCAAATGCGAACTGCAGTTAGACAATGTTATGGATGGAGTATGCCATATGGTGTATCACTAAATGACCGTGAAGATTTTACTGATGGAAAAATGAATCCAAAACTAGAATCAAGATTGGATATGTTGGCAAGAGATATCGTGGTGTATGGCAATATCTTGAGACAACAGTTTGTAAGAGATTTGGGTGATTCTGACAATACTTTTGCGTCTAGATATAGAAAGTGACTTGATTTCTTTGTACTGTAGATAGTTACAGAATTTTATTTCACAATCAAAACAGGGCACTTTGAATGCTGTGACACGCCACTTGCAACGCTTCCAAGCAATAATTTCTTAAAACCACCAAATCCGCGTGAGCCCATTACTATTAGGTCTACATTATGAGATTCTGAATATGATGTCAATGAATCTGTAATTGATCTTACTTCTAGTACATCGATTTTGTACTGTATCTTTAATTCCTTTAATTTGGATTCTAAATTTTGTGTTGATTTTATGGCATCTTCTTTTAAAAGCCTTGTAGTCTCAATGTATGCCGTTCCAAAATATGGCTCTGTTGGTACCTGTATTAAAACACACGTCACAATGCTGATGCTTGCATTGTATTTTCCTGCAAGATCAATTGCATACTCAAATGCATGGGTGGCAGACTCTGATTTGTCATATGGGACCATGATGTGCTTTATCATGTGTGTTCTTGATCACTCTGTGATTTAAACAATCTAAATTCTTATTTTTTATTTGATTGATGTTCTGGTCTAATGGTAACACTGGATGATTCTGGCATAAATGAAAGTCTAGTATCTGGTATGGTATATTCATTTGAAACTATCAATTCATAATGTTAAGATTTATTAGAAATAAACTCTGGAGGGTACACATGTTATTTGGAGTTTTTGCAGTACATAGTCCTGATCTATGCCCCATGAATAATAAAAACAGTAGGAAAATTTTCCTAGAAATACAAGGAAAAATAAAGGCTACACAAAAAAAATTCCACATAACCAAAGTATTGGGTTTTTACATGTCAGTTCTTGAGCATGAATGGATAATCATCTTGGATGCAAAAAATGCGCATGATATAGAGCAGATGTGTATCCACGTGGGAATATCTACAACAAGTACTGTGAAGATTGTTCCAATAAATGACATTCAAAAGGCTATGAAAAACATGAGATCTATCTAAAGACTAGTTACAAAAATAAATTCTAGTCAAGTTTCTTGAAATCATTTATCGTGTAAGCTATCTTTGTTGACAAGGTAATTGGGCTGATTCTCTTTGTACTTGTAACTATGATTACATTTCTGCGATGTGGGAAACTAAACATCACAAAATCTTCGTCCTTGTCTGAATAATGATATCTGATTGGTCCATAGAGGTCATCAAATTTTGCTCCCAATGAAATATCAAACATGCATTCCATATAGTGAATATCATTCCATTTTTCTAAATTTGGCTGTGCAACGCCTCTGTGTGTTATGCTGTGAAGCAGTCTTCCCTTACTATCTAATATTGCCACTGAACGTATGTTTCTGTCAACATCAAGTATGGACTTGCAGAATTGGTCTAATTTTACAGTCTTTGATACGGCCATGATCTAGTCCAATAACATGGTTATAATAAAAAGTACTGATCGTTTACAATATCATGCACTCAGATACTATTTTTTATAAAACTTTTTTAATGCTCTAGATATGTTTTGCTGAAGCTTTTTGTTTCCGACATTTGGTATTATGTTCTCATAATGTAATTGCTTTCTTGGTATAGTATTTGCAACTGCCATTGCTGCAGCATATAGTATCTTTGTATCTATTCTTGGTATTCCATGGTCCAAGATTGCTCTCATGAGATACGGGAAGACTAGAGCATTATTTACTCTGTTATTGAACTGATAGCTGCCTGTGGCAACAATTCTTGCGCCTGCTCTTTTTGCCATGATGGGGTCAATTTCTGGCTTGGGGTTGGTGAGGGCGAACACTATTGGGTCCTTATTCATCAATTTTATGGTCTTTCCTGTGATCAAATTGCTAATTCCTGAGACTCCGATAAAAACATCTGCGTTTTTCATCACATCTTCAAGAGAACCTTTTTCTCTTTTTGGATTTGTGTATACTGCAATCTCATCTTTGTATTGATTCATATTTTTTCTTCTTCCTTTGTAAATTGCACCTGTTGAATCAACAACGATAACATTCTTGCATCCTGCAAATCTTAGTAAATCTGTTATGCCAACACCTGCTGAGCCTGCACCGGCCACAATTATCTTGACTGATTTTAATTGTTTTTTGAGAATCGTAAGTGAGTTGACAAGTGCTGCCAGTGCCACAACTGATGTACCGTGTCTATCGTCATGAAAAACTGGAATTGGTATTTTTTCTTGTAGCTCTCGTGAAATTTCTAAAACCTTTGGTGATTCAATGTCTTCTAGATTTATTGCGCCAAATACTGGTTCTATTGCAGTAATTGTTTGAATTATTTCTTTTTTATCTGTTGTACCAAGACAGATTGGAAACGCAGTGATTCCGGCATATTGCTTGTACAATATTGCCTTTCCCTCCATTACTGGCATTGCTGCATATGGTCCAATGTTTCCAAGACCCAAAATTCTTGTACCATCTGTCACAATTGCTACGTTATTTCTTTTTGATGTAAGAACAAATTTTTTTTTGGGATGATCAAATACTTCTTTTGATACTGCCGCAACGCCTGGTGTGTATATCAATTGGATCTCTTTTATGCTAAGGTTGCGTGACTTTTTCCCTAGTAATATTGTGCCCTTTAATTTCTTGTGGAGCATTATTGATTTCTTGGCAATGTCCCCTGATGATGTCATGATATTATCAAGAGGCTCTTACTATTAAAAATTCAAAATTGTTAATTTTTAAAATATGGGATGAATCCTGTTAGTTAGAAAAAGGATAAGACCTTTTTTACAGGTCAAATTATTTTATTTCTTCTTTGCTTTTGCTTTTGATTTTGCTTTTGGTTTTGCTTTGGCTTTTGCCATGAATAATTGCCTCTGCTATCCGTATTAAGCATAATGAAATGAGTGAATGATCGATAAAGAGTCAAATTTTTGACATCAAAAACAAATTTCGAGCATTTTTATTGAGTATCATCAATTCCACGATCAGAAGGAGGTGCGACGATGAGTTACAACGATAGAGGCAGCGGCGGTTA
>JANWJG010000100.1 GCA_025449485.1 Nitrosotalea sp.
AGATCCAGAGCCTGAGATCCCTAACCCAAAATTGTTTGGCCACTAGACTATCGGGCTACCGAGACGACTGGTATTTCTTGAGAATATATTATTTTGTACTAGCCTCACGGACTGCAGTGGAATAATCGCAATTTGCACCAAGTCTCATGTATGGAATCAATCTGTAATGAATGGAATAAAGATCATTTTCTTTGTATAAAATTCCTTTTAACAACAACGACACAAAACCTCCTGCAATTTTAGAAGCTGGTATGCTAAGCTCTTTGCACACCTGGTCACGTCGCTTTTTGTATTGTTGACTGGTAAAACTGATTGCATTTAACTCTAGGATTAATGGCCACATGACTTTTTCCCAGACAAATCTTCGATTCTGAGTGGCAGAGGCGTACTTTCCCTTTTCTTCTAGCATTGATAACGTTCAAAAAGTTCCAATCTCAATTTATTAGTTGATGAAATCAAATATTGAAGAGGCCTTAGAACTATTATCAAAAGACTGGAAAATTGAACCCGTAATTCAGGATTTTATCTTGGGTAAAAAAACAAATGTTTCAGATTTTCAGATAAAGATAAACGACGTAATTTTTCATATTCCATACCTGCAAGATGACAATGGTTATGTCCTGTGGAAATGTTATTGGCCTGATTGCCATAATTGCTGTAACAGGCAAGGCAGACTGCCGCTTACAAGTAATGATCTGATAACAATAAGTAAAAATCTAAAGTATGATAAAGTGTCTGATTTTGTAAAAAAGGAGACTCACATAGCTACATGGGAAGAAAAGGGACCTACGGGAAACCCTGTGATTATGACCATGATAAATCTAAAACGCAAAGAAGATGAGACAGAATCCGAAGATGGGACCCATATCAAATGTAGGTTTCTTGATGACAAGGGCTATTGCGGATTACATCCCTCTAGGCCTGGGGTATGTTACCTATACCCATTTTCATCATGGCTTGAAAATGAAAAAGGTAAAGTTCGAGTCCATGCTACGTTTCAATTTACAGGTGACTGTCCTGGATTTTACTTTGCAAAATCTCATGATTCCATGAAAGATGTTTTAGTGGATTATTCTAAAATGATTTATGATTATACCATGAATTCAAATGGAACAACAAGAGAAAATTTTGGCCATGTAAGTATGTGATTCTAGGCTTTTGCTACTTTCATCATGTCTGTCATCTTGATCTCCATGCCAAATCTTTTTTCGTTCTTTTTCATGTATCTGTAAATTGATAACATGTCTACAAAACTTTTCATCACACCAAACTTGTTATCCATTTTGTTTCTTACAAATGATAATACTTTTGAGTAAATTGCAAATTTTTCAAGGACCATCTGTCTATATTTCTCATTATTGCCCAATGTGTCCACAAAAATGTCCCCGCATGTCATACTTGGGATTATTCCTTCACCAAGCAATGGGTATACTGTCCCTATTGATTCACCAACCCCTACTACTTTTCCGTGATAAAATGGCTCACAGAGATCTGGGGTGGCAAGACGTATTGGTCTTCCAACAGTCTTTGTGATTTTTCCGCCATATTTATTCAAGAATGCGTTAGTCTCTACTATGTGATTTTTATTCTTGTCACCAGCCCCAATGTGTGCAGTGTTGTCTCCTAGTGGGAAATACCAGAAATATCCACTAATTGAGGAAAATGGCTTGAGGTAAAAATCGTCAAATGGCACGCCATTCTCATATTCTACTTTATACTGGAATGTTGGTAAATGGAAATCTTTTGCAAGTCTGGGTAGATATGATCGGTGAAAACCTGTGGAATCTACAATCATGTCATATTCTGACTCTAAATCTTGTAATTTTGGAGCAACACCGTGATGTATCTTGCATCCCTTTGCCATATCTTTTATCAATCCAATCTTATTGTAAGTACAGAGTCCTTTGAGTTTGATTTGAAATTTTTCTAAACCCATGTCAACGTACATTTGTTTTCCATCATGAATTACATAATCATTAAAATCAAGGCCAACTTTATTTGAAAATTCTTCCATGGGCGCTTTTGATGTACCCCATGCACATATGGAATCATGATTCTCTACAGTAGATCTTTCAAAACCTACTACCTCGTGTTGGTTCTTCAATCTTGCAAGCAGATATGCCCCGGCAACTCCTATGCCTACTATAGCTATCTTCAAACGATCTTATACCTAAAATGACCTAATAAAAACATGTGGCAATTATTATTCAATCAGTATAGCTGGTTTGTATGGTCTTGATGTCCTTGATTTATTTTTTGGATCATACTTGTCTTGATCTGATTCTGAAAATACTTGTGATGTGATTCCAAACTCTGCTTGTACTAGTGAGTCAAGCTCTGAAAGAATTTTCTTTTCATCAATGAGGCCAATCTTATTCTTTGATTCTCTTTCTTCTTGTGATTCTGATAGTATGTCATTGACTGTTTTTTTCACAAAATCTGGATCTTTCTTAACATCTTCTGTTTCCTTGTCTGCGATGAGTGCTTTTATCAGAGTGCCTATGTTTACTTCACCTGCTACAATGTTTGATAGAATTTTCTGGTATGCTTTTACTTTCCACTGTGCAGGTGTGTAGATTGTTATTTTTTTTGGAGTGATCTTTGTAACCTTGATTATGTTCTTGATGTCCTCAATTGTATTCTTTAGTAAGTTCTCAGATTGAGTTGATTCATAGTCAACCATGTTCTCATGGTATATTGGCCATGAAGATTTTGATACAATGCCGGTATTTCCTAGTCTTGACCACATCTCTTCTGATGCATATGGAGCAAAGGGCGACATCATTGATACTCGTATGGATGTAATCTCGTGCAAAATTCCCGTAAAATCTTCTCTTTTCTTTGCAAGGGCTCGCTTTGTATACCACTGGAGGTCTGACTCGAACTCATATAATACAAAATGTAGCGCCTCTCTTAATCTCATTTTTTGTATCGACGAGGTTGTTTTTTGGACCAACTGTTGCACTCTACTTTTTATCCACTTGTCTTCTTGCTCAAGTTTGGTGTTGTGGCTGGCTCTATATTTTGAACACTCTTCTAACATATTTTCTAATTTGCTTTTTATTCCTTTTACAGCCTCTTGGTTAAAATCTGCATCTTGCAGTAGCTCTGCAGAAATTAAAATCGTAAGCCTGATTGCATCTGCTCCGTGATTCCTTATAGCATCTCTGAGCGGAATTATGTTTCCTTCTGACTTGGACATCTTCTTTCCATCCATGAGCACTGATCCGTTGACTACAATCTCTTCAGGCCAGTATTCTCTTGGAAATATTGCTATGTGGTTGAAGATGAAAAATGTCAGATGATTTGGTACTAGATCTCTTCCTGAATGTCTTGCATTGACTGGATAAAAGTACTGGAATTCGTTTTTTACCTTCTCTAAAAGTTCGGGTGATATTTTACATTGTGATGATATGTTTCCAGGATCTCCCTTGTTCAAGAATATGTAATCAAAAAAAGCATCAGATACATTTTCTGGCGTAATCTCTTTGTTGTTTACATATTTTGCTATGGTATAGTATGCCATGTAAATTACAGAATCAGAAAGACTCTCTATTATCCAGTTTTTATCCCAAGGCAATTTTGTTCCCAAGCCGTGTTGTCTTGCACACGCCCGTTCTCTTAGCCAATCTACTACATTGTTAAACTCATTTCTAATCTCCTCTGGAAGAATCTTCATTTCATTTATCCATGCATGCACTTTTGTCTTCCATTCAGGATCTGAATAATTGAGAAACCACTGGTTACTGAGGATCTTTACTACACACTCTGCACCACATCTGCACCTTATGGGAATCTCGTTTAATTCGTATAAAATGTCTGCATTTCCGCCTTGCAGCATCCATTTTTTTACTTCGTCTTTTGCCACTGCTACTGTCTTGCCTGCAAATTTTCCTGTATTTTGTTTTAATTTGCCACCGTAAAATTCCTTTGAGTATATTTCCTTGGTGGCTTCTTCAAGTTTTGAACTGTTTTGATCTTCGATTTTAAATCTAGTTATTACATCCAATGAAGGAATTTGGCCATAGCCTTCTGTCTCAATTATTGATATTGCTTTTACATCTTGAATCTCAGAAAGATTTGGATATTTTGCAATTTCTCTTTTGAGATCTTCCAAGGCCTGATAGTCGAAAGGAGCATGTGCTGGAACAGACATTACAATGCCAGTACCGTTTTCACTTTTGACAAAACTTGCTGGCAAAATTAAAATCTCGTCATCTCTTTCAGGAACCTTGACTTTTTTTCCTACTAGTTCCTTACCAGATATTTTATCAAGTCTTGTTATTGTTTTGTTGTGAAATTCTAACTTTCTTGCACATTCACTAGTTACAATCCATGTTTCATTGTCAACCTGAACTATCTCATAAACAAATTCTGGATTTATCCAGATGTTTGTTACGCCAAAAATAGTTTCTGGTCGTAATGTTGCAGTAGGAATGATATACTTGTCATACTTGAATTTGATGATTGTATATTCTGTAAAACTTGGCTCTACATCGCCCTGTGTGTCATGCTGTGATACTGGATTTTGATCCTTTGGACACCATCCTACAGGATGAGTGCCCTGAATTATGTGATTTTTTTCCTTTAGTTTGCCAAATTGCCACTCGATAAACTTGCTATACACTGGATCTATTGTGGTAAACTCTCTTCTCCAGTCTATCGAGTATCCCATTTCGATCATTCCTGTCTTTATCTCTTGATGGAAATAATCTGCAATTTTTACTGGCTCTGTAAATTCTCTTATTTTGTCATCTGGGACCTTGTACAAATTGCGGAATGTCTCAAGCAGTTTTACATCATTATCTTGAACCCTTCGTGCCATACCTAAGATTGGCGTTCCAGTATAATGGAATCCCATTGGAAATAATACGTTGTAACCTAACATGCGCATGAATCTTGCATGAACATCTGCCAAGGTGTATGTTCTTCCATGTCCAACATGTTGAGGAGAATTGGGATATGGATATGCTACAGTGACAAAGAATTTTTTATTGTTATTTGGATCAGTCTCAAAATATTTTTCTTCTTCCCACTTGCGTCTCCATTTTTCTTCAAGTGCAATCCAATCCATCTGTTATCGTTCTCCAACAATTGACTTTTCTATGGTAACCAAGGCATCTTTTATCTTTGATAGATCCTTTCCTCCTCCTTGGCCAAATGTATCCCTTCCACCGCCTGAACCGCCAAGCACTTTTGAAACATCTCTTACTAGATCCCCTGCCTTTTTGGTAGAAACAGCATCAGAGCCTGAAAATGATATTATTTTGATTGATTCATTTTTCACTATTAACACACAATAAATCAAGGACTTGTCAATCTTGGTTGCAATCTCTCCGACTGATATGTGAAATTCTTCATCAAGTTCTTCATCTACTGTGGAATAGAGTTTGACTTTGCCAAGATTCTTTGCTTGAGAGATGGCCTCTCTTGCAGACATGTCTGATGTTCTCTTGATCATTTGTCTTAGTCTTTTTTTTGCATCCTCTGAATCTTTCATTGCATGCTCAAACGATTCTAGCATCTTTTCTTTACTTGAACCTAGAGATTTTACTATATGTGAAATTTTTCTATCTTGGGTTTGAGTGTACTTTAGTGCAGATTCGCCAGACACAAATTCTAGTCTGACTACTCCATCCTGGATTCTTTCAGCTTTTGTGATTTTTATCAGTCCCACCTCTCCAGTTTTTTGGACATGTGTTCCACCGCATGCTTCTACGTCAAATCCTTCTATGTTTACAATTCGTACTAGTTTTACTGGAACTACTCCTCCTTGGTATATTCTAAAGCCATATTCTTGTTCTGCATCACCTCTTTCAAATTGGTTGATCAAAACTGGAATATCCTTTCTTACGGTAACATTTGCAAGATCTTCTATTTTTGTTATCTCTTCTTCTGTAAGGTTTGAATGATGTGTAATGTCTAGTCTTGCATAATCTGCATCTTTGAAAGCAGAATGTTGCCAGATCCAAGAACCTAGAATATTTCTTGCAGATGCATTAAGAACATGAGTGCTGGTGTGGTTTCTTGTTATTCCGTATCTTCGCATTGAATCAATTTTGCATTTTACAACCATGCCTTCTTTTGGGGATCCGTCCTTGATCTCATGTAGTACCACATTTCCGTGTTTAGTGACATCTATGACATCCCACTCTGCGATTTTGCCATGGTCTGGCTCTTGTCCTCCTCCTCTTGCATAAAATGAGGTCTTATCCAGTATGACAAATTTATTTTTAATAATTTTAAGTATCTTGGCATCAAATTCATGTGGATCATTTTTGTAATATAGTAAATCTGTGTCGGCAATACCTTCTAAATCCAATTCTTCCTTTTTCTCAGCTTTCTCAGATTGGTGCAAGTCAGATAGTCTTTCATAAAATGTAGAAGGAATCTCTGATATTATCTGGTATTCTTTGAGAAAGTCTGGAGTTATGCCGTCTGATTCATACAGTCTGATGAGATCATCCACTGCTAGTTTTTTGTTTTGTGTCTTGAGGGCGGTTGCCATGTTTTTCATTCTAACTTTTGACTCGCTATAGCGATTTTTCTCTACCTCGATTATTGTTTTTACATCATTGCGGGTTTGTTCAAGTTCTGGGTATGTGGACTTGAGATAATCTATGTGAAGATCAATGAGGTCATTGAGATCAAAATTCCAGCCAAATCTATCAATAGTAGCAAGTGTTCTTCTAAGTATCATCCTCAAGTTGTATCCTCCTCCTACGTTGCTTGGTAGTGCACCATCCGAAATTGCAAAGACCAATGTTCTCAAGTGATCGGCTATCATGTAGACTCCCTCTAGTGGAGAAATTATCTTGTCTTGTTTTGTTTCATCTAAACCTGCAAGTTTTGCTGCAGTCTTTCTAACTATTGAAATATCATCTGACTCTGAGAGAGCTCTTGCTATTGACATGAAATACTTGGAAATTATGCTTGAATCTGTATCGATTCCTATTTTGTTTATCATGTATTTTGTTATGGGTCCAAAACAACAATCATACGCGGTAGGAGTTCCCATTGTTATCCATGCAAATCTCTCAAGACCTGCACCCATGTCGATAATCTTTTGATCTAAGGTTGAGTAGTTGGTTAGATCTCCCTGAAATTCTGTAAATACTGCATTGCCAAGCTCTAGGCCTCTGACAAAATATTCTAGTGATGAGCCAAAAGACCCACCTCCTGCCCAGACATCTTCTACAAATACTATCTCTTTTTTATTAATTCCAAATCTATCGGTGAGAAGTTTGAAATCAAGCTCTACACATCTGTCCTTCCAATATCCATGTGAATTTGGTATACTGTGTTGTCCTATCATGCAAAAACTAGAAAAATGCCTTCCAGTAACTCCTACATTTTCAATGTCTTTGAATCTAAGACAAGTCTGAGGAACAATCAATGGATTTGCCGGAAACTCAAAGACTACTTTGGAACCCATGACTCTTTGAAAGTCTACAATGGATGCAATTGTAAAATATAGATCATCACGCCATCTGCAAACTACGGGATATCGTCCAACTGATTTGTGGCCGTTTTGCACAAAGAATGATTCTACTTCTTTCCATGCTTGTGTATAATCAAATCTCTTGTTTGTAGGTGGGTCTCCGATGAATGAATAGCTGTTCTCTATGTGATCAGGACACAGGTTGAGTCCATCATCCAAAGTCCAGAAAAACCTATGGCACTTGGTGCATGATTTTCTTCTAAATCCCTCACTTTCAAACAATGCGACCTTGTAGTATCTATCCGGATCAGTGGAAAACTTTGAAAGGATCTGGTCCTTGTCCATTTCACAATTTTTTCTTCTGACTGATATTAAGCATTCTGAAGCAACACATTAAATATGATTTATTAGGAAAGTTTCTTCATGTTTACAAAAAAGGGCTGGAAAGAAGGAGATTACGTCTTTGCATCAAAGCCCAATGGAGACCATAAGGATATCATTGTAGGAATTGTGACGGGAGTAGAAAATTCTAACATTGGAGTTAATGGAATGATAATAAATCCAGTAGGCTTGAAGAACAAAGTTTCCCAGGGAAAATCTGGTCCTCAATCGCTTGAACTTTTGAAAAATCCAAATCCAAAAGAATGCATATTTGCTTTAATCTATAGAGTAGAACACAATAATTTCACTGGAGTGTTTGATGTGAATAGTGACCATGTTGAAAAAATCCACAAGAACATTCATAATATTATTTCTGGCTGGGTTAGAGAATCAATACCTGAATTGATTAACAATGTACTTTCTTTGCCTAATGGTCCAGAAAGAGAACAAGCAAAGCGAGTCTTAAAACAAAGAATGGATACACTTTACGACAAAGACTTGAAGAAATACATGTATTCGATCTGTAGGGGTCTTAAGATCTTAAACTAGGAAAATCAATTTAGATTTATTTTTTCCAAGTCTCCATAGTTTTATATTATGCCTCTTGCAAAATTTGTTTACAATGGAATACGTATACGCTGCGTTGCTTTTGCACAAACAAAAGAAGGAAATCAACGAAGCAAATATTGCTAATGTTGTAAAGGCTTCAGGTGCTGAAGTAAATGAAGCACAAGTAAAGGCACTTGTTGCTGCTCTAGCAGATGTAAACATTGAGGAAGCAATCAAGGCTGCCCCAGTAGCAGTTGCTGCACCAGCAGCACCATCAGGTGGAGGCGCATCAGAAGGAAAGAAAGAGGCTGATCTACCATCTGCAAAGACCGAAGAACAAGCAATGGAAGGTCTTTCTGCACTATTCGGTTAAAACTGTAATCTTATCCCTTTTTTGTCATCTCTTAAACATTATTTACTATAGTATTGGTTACTTTGTTATTTGACTGAATTATCGTCTCCGATTCAAACTATCGTATTGATATTAGATTTGTTTGGAACAATGGCCTTTGCAGTCACTGGTGCATTCAAGGCAATTGAACACAAGGCAGACATTGTAGGAATTATCATCCTTGCAACAATTACTGGTGTTGCCGGTGGAACAATACGAGACATAGTGCTTGGACATTTTCCTCCTCACTCTATATCTGATCCAAACTATGTGATAATTACAACTGTAACAGGGATTGTCATCTTCTTTCTTTATCCTAAAATGCAGAAACACTGGAATCTGTTTTTAAAATTTGATGCTATTGGGCTGGGTGTTTTTACTGCAATTGGGGCAACCTTGGCCTATCAGATATTTGGAATGAATTTTCTGGCAATGGCAATGGCTGGAATGGTAACAGCTGTAGGGGGAGGAATTTTGAGAGACATGTTTGTAAACGAAATACCCATGGTCTTTGTAAAAGAGTTGTATGCATCAGCGAGTTTTCTGGGCGTTGTTGTTTTTTACATTCTTCTAGTTGCTAATCTACAAATCGAGATAGTCACAATTGGATCAATATTGGTTACAACCATAATACGATTGGTTGCAATGAAATACAACTGGAATTTACCAAAGGTGCGCTAGAATTTGTATGTTTGATTTATTGTGGACTGTAACCCTTTAGTTTACCTGACAGTGCTTTTGCCTGTCCACTTGCTCTCTGTATTGTTGCTTCCTTGGTATCATCAGTAAGGAAACCTGCTTCTATTGCAAGTGATCTTGCTTGTTGAGCTGCCTTGGCAAGTATCAGGTTGACGTTTTCTTTAGTTACATATCCTATCTCAATTGATAGTGACAATGCTTCCTGGTGTGCCTGGGCAAATGCAGTTCTGTATGCTTCTACATCGACTGTTAATTCTTCTTGATTGTAAACTACCTTGTCCTCCAAAGCGGAGTTTAGTACTATGCCTGCCTCTACTGCCTTGACATCGAGTTTACTCAGTAGGGTAGACAATTTTGCAGATATTGTATCACCTTTCTTTGCTGCCACTGAATCCTTTGTAATCCAAACTGTTCCTTGATCTATCTTGGTTGATACGCCTGCTTCTTTAAAGTCTGTAAGAATTGGTCCTGGAGTAATTCCTGTGTTGCCTGCCTTGATGACTACATCTATGCTTGCCTTGTCTCCACCTCTTGCTGCCATCATTATCTTGTTTTTGCCAAGTAAGATGTTCAGCTTGATTGGACTCATGTTTGTAAACATCAATACACATTGTCCTACTAGCTTTTCAGCAAGTTTTTCAATTCCAGGAATCTTTAGTGTTGAAAGTGATTTTTGTGCAACCTTGTCTTTGATGCTGACAATTTCTACTTCTCCCTTGAATTTTTTTCTTAATGGTAATAATTGTGAAGATCTTACTTTTTCCATTCTTACTAGAGCTACAACTTTGTACTTGCTTGGTAACTCTTGTAACTGTTGATACATCTGAGCTTTCTTTTGAGGATATTTGGTTCTATTTTGATGCATGTTACTTCGTTCCTGGTTGTACTGGTTTGATGATCTTTCCCATGCTTGTCTTGATCATTATTTTCTTGATGTTCTTGTCACCGCTTGGTAATTTCTTTTCTATTGTACCAATCACTGCATGAGCATTTGCAGCCAAGTCTTCATCAGACATTGTTTCATCGCCTATCTTGCATGCTAGGGACAAAGAATTTTTCAGTCTTACTCTTATTGAAGATCTAAATCTTTCCAATATTGATTCAATTGGAGCGTTGAATGGAAGTGGTGTTGGCATCTTTCCTCTTGGACCCATAAATTGGCCCAATGTCTTACCGACGTTTGCCATCACTGAAGTATCTGCAAGGAAAAAGTCATAACCGTTGATTAATTTGCGAGACTCTCTTTTGTTAGCGCCCATCTGTGTTACTTGAGTAGTGTCTACAACCAAATCTGCATTGGCGCCCTTTGCCTTTATGCCAAGATCTCCTGATGCAATTACGCATATTGAAGATGACTTGTTCATCTTTTTTGGTAACTGGACTGTCTCATTTATTGCAAATCCTTTCTTTACATCGATATCTCTGAAAACCATGATTAGCTCTACTGCCTGCTTGAACTTTCTCTCCTTTGTGCTCTTTTTAGCATCCGTTATCATTTGAGCTATCTGGGATTCGGTGGTAATCATTACGAAAGCTTTCCAATTTGCCTATTTAAAATCCTTTAGCGACAAAATCGTTCGAGAATTGTATAAACATAAAAATTTCCAGTGATCAGACTAGTCACGAAATAAGAATACTTTTGAAAAAGTAACTTACATTTATTAAATAGTAACAAAAACAAGTCGCAAAGTTGCACAAATTCGACGAATTAGACATGAAAATAATTACCGAACTTAGCAGAGATGGTAATACATCTGTGCCAAATCTATCCAAAAAACTTGGTGTCAATACTTCGGTTCTTTATAGTAGAGTAAAACGACTTGTCAAGAAAAAATTAATAAAAAAATTTACCATTGTAGTTGATGAATCATTAATCGGCATTGGAGTGCGAGCAACCATGGGAATCAACCGAGATCCAAAGCTAAAGGATCAAATCCATAAAGCATTACTGAAAACTCCTGAGATAGTTGCAATATCTGAAGTTACTGGAAGGTTTGATATTTTGTTGACTCTGAGAGCACAGAACCTTGAGGAGTTACACACTGTAGCTATAGAGAAGATAGGAAAGATAGAAGGAATACAAAATACGGAAACTTTTGTTGAATTGCAGAAAACCGATAAAGATCCAACCTATACTATGACTGAATAGTTTACTTGAATCTGTCGTCCCATTTACCTGATTCTAGATCAGCAGTTGCTTCTTTTGGATTTTTACCATCTATTTTGACTCCAAGTGCAAGACATGTTCCGATTATTTCTTTTGAAGCAGATTTAACATTGAGTGCATAAGAAGAATCTATTTTCAATTTTGCAACTTTGACAACAGAATCTGGTGAGATATCTCCAACCCAGGTGGCACCTGAAGTTCCTGATCCCTTTTGAATGCCGGCCTCTTTTAGAATCAAGGCGGCAGCCGAAGGAATGCCAACTTCTACAGTCCATTTCTTTGTGCTCTTGTCCACAGTAACTGTGACAGGCACTTTCATTCCTTCAAAATCTTTAGTCTTTTCATTTATGGCAGTAACTATCTGTAAGATGTTTACACCAAGTGGTCCCAAAGTTGGACCCAAAGGAGGACCTGCACTAGCTTGACCTCCTGTTACAAGTGCAGAAACGATTTGTATATCTGCCATATTTTTTCTTCCCTCTTAAATGTAAATTTAATCCTTGCTAATGAGTTGATGGTTTGAGATAATTTGCATCAACAGTAACTGGCAATTGGTATGGTGCATCAAGTAGAATCACTGTAGCTTCTTCTTTGTCGTGATCTACTCTTGTGACTGTGGCTTTCATGCCCTTGAATGGACCACCAATAATCTCAACTACTTGATCCACTACAAGTTCTGAAACTGTGGATTTCTTTACTAGATAGCCCTCGATATCCTTGAATGTTAATTCTCCTCTTAGTTGGCCTCTGATGTGTCTAATTCCCTGTAATGCATCAAATGCTGCATTTGCGTCTATTGCCTCTACGACAACATAGCCTTTGAGATTTTCTAGTAGGAGAACTGATTGTATGTTGAGTTTTTTTAGTTTGATTCGATTCTCTAAGAGTCCCATGACAACCTTTTCTTGACCTCCTGTGGTCCTAACTGCAAAAAAGTGTGATTTTGTTTCTTGAGCCATTTTATCTATGTCCTAAATTAATAACAGCAAATGTAAATTGAATTATGAATCCAATGGCACCAAGTGTGGCCATTCCTAAAATTACAAGTCTCAAATGTTCCATATAGTCCTCTTTATCTGATTTTTTGGCAAGTTTCATAGTATTGACCATGTCTTTGAGCATCTGTTTTGGATTTACCTTTACCATTGGAGGATTTTGCCCAAAGTGTCCTTATAATTCTTATTTTGGACATGGATTGTTACGTTTTAGACATGTTGTGATGCTAAAGAGATGTTTTCATATTTTTTGTTCTTGGCAAGTTTTGAGTATTTTTCAAATATTCTACTTTAGTGGCTGAAATACTAGCAGACACTCTTCCTTGCCAAAATCAAATGTTATGGTAACCTTGGTAGTTATTTTTTTGATACTTGCTCGATTAAAATCTGTCACATCTCTTGGATTGAGGGATAACCACTCTTCAATGAGATCTTCTCTACTTCGTGCTTCGAGTATCTCCAATGACTCCATGGATTTTGGTGACATCTTACCTGATTGGTCTTTGTATGACACTTTCATTCACTTTCCATTCTCATCATTTGCTTTCTTTCTTCCAAAATTTTCATATTCTGCTGATCTCTCAAATGCTTCTTTTATTGGAATCAAAGTGTTGACAATGCGCTCTCTTTGTTTTTCAACCATGTCTCTGACCTCCTCATACTCTGCTTTTCTAGGTAGTCTCTCTATTGCATGAAATAAGACATTGACCTCTTCTAGTAAATTGACTGAAACTAGGTATGATCTGCCTAGAAAATAGTTCATTACGCGTAATGAACCATATATTATTTTCATATCTTCATCTGTTGTGATATTGTCAAGACATTCGAACACCTTGCTGTATCTCTCTATTACGTCTGCAACATCAGATAAATTATTTTTATATTCTGTGGAATGGGACATTTTCTATTTCTCTTTTAAATCGTTTTTGACTTTCTTTGGGTCTTCATCTTCTAACCATGTCTTTAATGCAATTTCTACTAGTTGAGACAAATCAAGTTCTCTGTCTATGGCATCTTTTTTTGCTTCCTTCCAGACTGATGGATCTATCTTGATTGATGTTGTATCTCTCTTTACATTTGGATCTAGCTTTACTCTCATGTATCCATTATACTACTAGTATTATTTAAATTTTAAAGTATATGCTTTCAAGTTCTACGATGCTAAAATTTGAATTTCGTTTAAAATAATAAACTAGCATGTTTGACTATCTCTTATGGAACTGTTGGTTGCATACGAGTCTGATCCTGCGGGATTTAACATGGCAACATTTCTTTCAAAGCAAATGAAAAAAGGAGATGATGGAGTTTTTCATGGGAATAATTTTGATCTTGTAATGATATCGTCTCCTGCAATATCTGCTGATTGGCTTGAAGAAAAATATCATTATGATGGCTATGTATTCCTGTCAAAACATGCCTCTGAAAGTGGAGATCTTGCACTGACATGCCATAGTACTGGAAACTTTGGAGATGCCTTGTTTGGAGGATTTGCTAGACAGGTGGCAATACCATATCCGCACAGGCAAAAATCCTACATGAAACGGCTTTGGGAACAAAGAAACCTCTTTTCAAAATTTGACATTACAATAGAAGCAACTCACCATGGACCTACTGCCTTGAGCAAGCCTACACTATTCATTGAAATAGGTACGACTGAGAAAGAGTGGACCGATAAAAAATTATGTGAAAATATAGCACAGATTGTCTTAAAAGAAATGTCTGAGGTACCAAACAAACATGATGTCGCTATATGTTTTGGAGGTACACACTATCCTGATAAATTCAATAAGGAACTACTTGAAGGCGATTTTGCGTTAGGTACTGTTATTCCAAAACATGGTCTTGATAATATCGATCTAGAACTTTTTACTCATATATTGGAACGAAACCATGAAGCCAAATTTGCGTTAGTGGATTGGAGTGGATTGGGAAAGAGCAAACAAAAAATAGTTGAGATGATAAATACCAGTAATCTAGAGATGATAAAAATTTGAAACTAGAACATCAGGTATACAAAGAACTCTTGAAAGTTCCAAAAGGAAAAGTAACAACATATGGTGAACTTGCAAAGGCAGTAGGTCTAAAAAATGGGCAACGTGCAATAGGAAGAATAATGAACAAAAACCCTTTTCCTGTTATTGTTCCATGTCATAGAGTAATCCTGTCTAGTGGTAAAGTTGGAGGCTATGCATGGGGAGAAAAAATAAAAGCTAACATGCTTTCACAAGAAGGCGTACAAATCAAGCAAGGAAAAATTCTTGATAAAAATAAAATCTTTAGATTTTGAATCTACTTTTTGGAACGAACTTCTTCTATCAAGCTTCTAAGGTGAGCCAAGTTTCTTACTTGGTTTCCACCGACTTGCTTATATAATTTCCAATAGCTCACATTTGGTATTTCTTTTCTTGATTTTGATACTTTTAGTTGATGTCTCATGGCTCTTATTCTCTTGACATACACTTCCTTCTTTCCTACTCTGGATCCTTTTCTTCCCTTTTTGGAACCTTGTTTAGTTCCACGTTTGCGTCTTTGAGATTTCTTGAAATGTGCTCTTCCTTTTGAAGTTCCTACTACTGGTTTTACTTGAATTGTGCCTGCAGTTATCAAACTTCTAATGTTATCACGAGTGATTGCATCTGTTATGTCATCCAAGTATTCTGGATCAAATCTTATTCTAGCTGCACCGACTCCAAGAATTCTGGAGACTAGGTGTCTTTTGGACTTAAGATTTACTACCACTAGCTGACACCCTTGCGTTGAATACCTTAAAGTTCTTCTCTAATGCCTTGGTAATTATTTCAGATCTTTTCTTTTTTCCTACTCCGTGACCAAATCTAACACCGTCTTTTTTTGGATCAAGTTTTTCCAAGTCTTTTAAATTGTAAACTAGATTATCTGTAAATCCTGAAGGATGTAATCCTCTTGCGATCTTTGGTCCACCATATCCTATACGGACTAGGGCTGGCCATCCCTTCTTCTGCTTTCTTTGATGGTTGTCCATACCTTTTGGCTTTCTCCATGTCTCTGCAAGTTTTGCATATCTCCAGCTCTCTTGCCTAACAAAATCTGGCCTATGTTCGGCCACTTTTCTTCTAAGTTCAAGAGCTTCTTTATTGATCGGCATGTACACGACTCTGACTAAATTTTACAATAAATACGTTTCTTGTTTAGTGGCTTTTGATCCGAAGAGATAATAAGGAAAATCATAAGGAAACGTCTTACCAGATGATAGAGGATTTGGAACCTACAATCACTCGTCACGTTGTATCTCAATTGGAACAAATGGGAATAAAGCCTGCAAAGATACAGAGAAACCTGCAGGTCAAAAATCTCATTGATCTAATCGAAGAAAGAAACGAAGGTATTCTTACGGCAAGTGGGGCAATGGCCGTAAAAACTGGGAAATATACTGGAAGATCTCCCGATGATCGTTTTATAGTAGATGATGAACAAACTCATGGTACTGTTGACTGGGGTAAGATCAATCACCCGTTTCCAGAAGACAAGTTTGACAAAATATTTGAAAATATGAAAAATCACATGGCAGGCAAGGAAATCTTCATCTTTGATGGATTTGTAGGTGCAGACACTGAACACCGATTACCAATTAGAATCATAACTGATCATCCTTGGCAGAATCTCTTTGTAAGACAACTATTCATCAGACCAACTGTCTCAGAACTGGAAACACACAAACCAGAATATACTGTTATTGCACTAAATGATTTCAAAGCAGTACCGGAGGTAGATGGCACAAGAACTGATGCATTCATTCTTCTCAATTATACAAAGAAAGTTGTCTTGATTGGAGCAACTTCGTATGCTGGAGAAATAAAAAAAGCAATGTTCTCTGTAATGAATTACAATTTACCATCACGCGGTGTATTTCCAATGCACTGCTCTGCAAATATTGGAAAGGGTGGAGATACAGCTTTATTCTTTGGTCTTTCCGGTACTGGCAAGACCACACTATCTGCTGACTCGAATCGCAAGTTGATAGGAGATGATGAACACGGTTGGTCTGATAGAGGCATTTTTAATTTCGAAGGTGGATGCTATGCCAAATGCATCAATCTAAACAAAGATGCCGAGCCGCAAATTTGGGATGCAATAAGATCTGGTGCTGTACTTGAAAATGTTGTAATTGACAAGAAAACCATGATGCCTGATTTCAATGATGGCAGTCTTACAGAAAATACTAGGGCAGCTTATCCTCTTGACTATATTCCAGGTTCGGTAATTCCAAGTCTTGGCGGAAATCCCCAAGTCATAATATTTCTAACAGCAGATGCATTTGGTGTACTTCCTCCAATAGCTAGGCTCACAAAAGAAGCAGCAATGTATCATTTCATGTCTGGATATACAAGCAAGCTTGCAGGCACTGAACGAGGTATAACTGAACCTAGGGCGACATTTTCTGAATGCTTTGGGGCTCCTTTCATGTCAAGACATGCATCAGTTTATGCAAAATTGTTGGGAGAAAAAATTACAAAACACAAGACAATTGTATATTTGATAAACACCGGCTGGTCAGGTGGGCCATATGGAATTGGAAAGAGGATGAATATTCATTATACTAGAAGTATGGTCACAGCTGCACTTTCAGGAGAATTAGACAAGGCGCAGTATAGAAAAGATGCTGTCTTTAATTTGGATATTCCAGTTACATGTCCTGACGTTCCTTCCGAGGTGCTAAATCCACGAAACACTTGGTCTGACAAAGAGGCATATGACTCGTCTGCAAAAAAACTGGCTCAAATGTTTGTTGAGAATTTCAAGAAATTTGGAAACGTTGCTCAAGAAATAAAAGATGCTGGACCGCACACCTGAGTTTATCTACGCTTCACTAGATATACTATAACCGCAATAGCTAGAATGGAAAAAATAATTATTGTTTGTTTTATTGGAATTTGCAAAATTTCTTCAATGTCTGGATAGCTTTCTATGACGTTGTCAATCACTAGTGTCTTGTATGCATGATCAGTTTCGTTTTCAACCTTGATGTCTGCCTGTATCCAATACTCCCCTGCACTATTAATTGAAATTGTCTTTGAATCTTGTGGGGTGATTCCAATTGTTTTGGTATCATGTGAGCCAGCTTTTGCTAGAGAAATTTTTGCATATGACCACTTGCCAGGATAATCTATTGAAAAACTGATCTGGGTATTGTTCTGGCTTGCCTCAAGTGTTCCCTTGGTAACATGAATCAAGACAGGGATTCGGTATACAGTCCTTGAATCATCAATTGTTATGAATCCATCAGAATCGCCTGGGTTTTTTGCATTATCTGTAATTTGTACAGATAATGTATTGTTACTTGTGGTGTAATTGAAAACAAGGTGTGGATTGCTCGATGAGAAATGTGCTTTTAATTTTGGGATTGCAGTGTCGTCTATTGAGTGCAGATGTAACACTCTGGTTCCACTAGGGTTTCCATATGATAAATTGAAGACTAGACTATGAGGGGAAATGATTAGGTCTGCAGAACTTGCTCTTGTAACATTTAGTCTTCCACTACCTGCTATACTGATTGAAAATTCCTTGCCATACGCATCTGTAACAGGATCAGTTGTTGTTGTTACAAGGGATATTACAGATGAGGGACTCAAATTTGGATGCTCTTGTAATAGTAACGCGATTGCTCCTGTAACATGCGGTGTTGCTATGCTTGTTCCACTAGTCAGGTTGTATTTTCCCCCAAGTGATGTTGTATTTACATAAACTCCTGGTGCAACAAGATCTGGTTTTACATAAAATGGTGACACTGGACCGCGTGAGCTAAACGGTGCTACAAAGTCTGGGTGATAAAATATGTTCAAAGTTCCAGATGTGTTATTTTTTGACATTGATTTTAATTCAAGACCATCATTTCCTGATATTGAAATTACAGGAATCCGTGGTTGGTAATTGGTTGAATTGGGTACTCTAAGTTCGCCAAAGAATACTCCACTTTGATTGTTGTATACTATCAAACCCCTTGCTCCACGGTCTGCAGCATTTTTTTCTTTTTCAGAAAAAAATACCTTCTCGCCTTTTGTATCACTGCCGCGCTGTTCAAGCAATATTGAATCTTTGACGTCTATGCCTTGAAGATCTTTGACTCTGCCATATCCGCCATAAACTATTTTGCCTTTGACTGGATTTTGTAAAACATCTGTGCCAAGCATTGGTATTACATTGTACTGCTTGCTTCCAACCTCTAGAGTAGATACAAGACTTGATGTTATGTTGTTGTAAGATGCTCCAACTGTTATCACGTTAAAATCTCTGCCTGGGCTGCCAATTGTCATGTCGTCAGGTCCATTATTTCCTGCTGCTGTAACTATGACAATTCCTTTTTTTACTGCCTCATCAACTGCATTTTCTAATTCATCATTAGTTCTATTGACTCCAAGGCTGATGTTTACTATGTTCATCTTGTCTTCTATTGCGCGAGAAATCGCCTGTATGATGTATTCCGATGAGACTGCCTCTCCTGTTGATGACACCTTGTATGAGAATAACTGTGATCTTGGAGCCATTCCTGAAAAACTTCCATTGGCACCAATTATTCCTGCAACTTCTGTACCGTGACCATTTACGTCAATTGGTCTCTTGTCAGTGTTGACATAATCGTATCCTCCTGCAATTCTTCCTGATTTACCGTAACCATGTAAATCTGGATGATCAAAATCAACTCCGGTATCTATTATTCCAATTTTTATTCCTTGACCATCCAAGCCATTTTGTTTAGGTATCTGTGCACCAACTAATTTTATGCTACTTGAAAGTGTGTTCTGTTCTTCGTTTGAAGTTACAATAAAGCACGTGATGCATAAAACAAAAACAAGAGAGAAAACTAGGAACTTCTCTAGCACGTCGTATCTGCATCAAGACTAGATAAAATGCATTTGCAACCAAAGCCATAAATTGCAAGAAAGACCCGTACGCATTATGGCAAAATATGAACTTCCAAAAGTACCATACTCGTATGATTCCTTGGAACCTCATATCGATGCCAAAACGATGGAAATTCATCACACAAAACATCATCAAGCATATACTGATGGCTTGAACAATGCGTTGGCAAATCTTGGTGCCGAACTACAAAACATGGAACTGCCCAAGTTGCTTTCAGACTTGAATCAAGTACCGGAAAATGTTCGTGGTGCAGTGAATTTTCATGGAGGCGGTTACGAAAACCATGCCTTGTTTTGGAATAGTATGAAATCAAGCGGTGGAGGAAAACCAGGCGGTAGCTTAGAAGGAGCTATTAATTCTGTGTTTGGAACCTTTGACAGCTTTAAAGAAAAATTTGTCAAAGATACCATTGCTATACAAGGAAGTGGATGGGGTTGGTTAGCTTACAATCCTCAGACAAAGAAAGTCGAGTTTACTACAATGCCAAATCAGACAAGTCCGCGTACCAAAGGCCTTATCCCGTTAATGGGATTGGATGTCTGGGAGCACGCCTATTATTTGAAATATCAAAATCGACGTGCAGACTATGTCAATGCATGGTGGAATGTAATAAACTGGGACGAAATCGATGCACGACTCTCAAAGGTAAAAGCATAATTCCTTTCTTCTTTTTGTTTTATTTTCATGCTTTCAGAATGAATTTATAGTCAGTAAGAGAATTTTTGGCAAATGAGTGAAGAACAGGCCCAAGCGTTGATGCAACAGATGCAAGCTCTGGAATCTTATCTAACTGATCTGGTACAGAGAGAAGAAACAGTAATGAGACTTTTGCAAGAGGCATCAAATGCTGTGGAATCCATGAAAGGGATGACAGGTAATGTTGACTGTGAAACACTTGTACCAGTTGGTTTGGGAGTATATGTCAAAGCAAAAATAAATCCTGAACAAAAAATGGTTGTAAATATCGGCGCCGGAGCTTCTGTAGAACAAGACAAAAATTCTGCAATAAACTATATGGAATCTAGAATTAAGGAACTTGAACTGGTACTGCAACAATTGTCATCACAACGATATGAAGTGTCTGCCAAGCTTGAGCAGGGACAACATGAAATGAACAAACTTATACAATCTAATCAGAATCACATGCAGTAAGGCAGTATACCATGTTTGAAAAATTACGAAATGCATTTTCTGTAGCGGCTAAAAGTTTTGGAGAAAAGGAACTAAAGGAAAAAGATGTTGATGAGGTTTTGTTTGAACTTGAGATTGCATTACTGGAGTCCGATGTTGCTACTGAAGTAATTGACTCACTAAAAGATGACTTGAAAAATCAATTGATTGGCTCTACTGTCAATAAAGACAAGATTGCTGAAGTTGTCAAGCAAGAACTGCGAAAAAGCATCTCAAACATGTTCGATGATGCAGGACAAGTAGACATTCTTTCTAATATACAAAAAAAGAAGGAGACAGGAGAGCCATACATCATTTCATTTATGGGTATAAACGGGACAGGAAAGACTACAACAATAGCTAAAGTTGCAAACCTTTTGCGCGAGAACAAATATTCTGTTGTGATTGCGGCTGCTGATACCTATAGGGCAGGTGCAATAGAGCAGATAAGTGAACATGGAAAACGACTCAACGTCAAAGTCATCGCTCAAAACTATGGCTCCGATCCTGCTGCAGTATCGCGTGATGCAGTTCTTTATGCCAAAGCACACAAAATAGATTGCATACTAATTGACACTGCTGGCAGAATGCAAACTAGCAAAAATTTGATGGACCAAATATCTAAAATTAACAAGGTGGTAAACCCTGATCTAAAATTATTTGTAGGCGATTCGTTAGCAGGAAATGATACTGTGAGTCAGGCAAGAGAGTTTCACAACTATACAAAATTTGATGGGGCTATACTTACAAAAAGTGATGCAGATGCACGAGGCGGAGCTGCTATATCTATAGTAAAAGTAACATCTAGTCCGATTCTTTACTTGGGTGTTGGACAAGAATACAAGGATCTGAAATCTTTTGACAAAGATGTGTTTCTAGCAAGTATTTTTGGTCCGCAGGAAGCTGTTGAAGATGTCAAAAAGAAAGTGACAGAACCTAAAGTTGAACTAAAACCAGAACCTAAAGTTGAACTAAAACCAGAACCTAAAGTTGAACTAAAACCAGAACCTAAAGTTGAACTAAAACCAGAACCTGCACAAGAAATATCTGATGAGGATCCATTTGCAGGAGTTTCTACAAAAGACATTGAAAAATACTCTGATATCTTTGATGTACCGCCTCCAGAAAACGATAGTCAGGCAAGAAAACTTGCATCTGATATCCGAAAATGGATTTCTGCAGGACGACCGAAAACTAAAGATGAACCAAAATCAGAACCTAAATCTGAATTAAAAACTGAAGAGGAAGAGATTGAATCAAAAGATGAAAAACCTATAAAGAAACGTTCACTGTTTGGATGGAGAAAGAAATGAAAATAAAAACAAAAGATCTACTTACACTAAACGAGTTGAGTAAAACTGAATTGCTTGGAATAATAGAAAATGCTATAAAACTAAAGAAAGATCTCAAAAAAGGAATTTCAAAACCAATTTTAAAAAACAAATCACTTGCCATGATTTTTCAAAAGCCTTCAACTCGTACAAGGGTAAGCTTTGAAACTGGAATGTTCCAATTGGGAGGACATGCACTCAATCTATCTGCAGATGACTTGCAGCTAAAACGAGGAGAAACAATAGAAGATACCGCAAAGACGCTCTCAAGATATGTAGACATAATCATGGCTAGGGTGTATTCACATGATGAGGTGGAAATTTTGGCAAAAAATTCCACAGTTCCTGTGATAAATGGACTCTCTGATTCTTTCCATCCATGTCAGATACTAGCAGATCTAATGACAATTAAGGAGAAAAAGAAAAAACTTGAGGGATTAAAACTTGCATGGATTGGAGATGGCAACAATGTATGCAATTCAATGATTTATGGATGTGCAAAAACATCTATTGATATTAAAATTGCAACTCCTAAAGGATACGAACCAAACTCTGACATAATAAAAGAATCAAAAAAATTCATAGATGTACAATTACTCACAGATCCAATGTCTGCAGTAAAAGACGCTGATGTTGTAGTTACTGATACGTTTGTCTCGATCCATCATCAGGCAACAGATAGGACAAAAGACTTTCTGCCACGTTTTCAAGTAAACTCTAATTTGATGAAAAAAGCAGATCATGAAGCAATATTCTTACATTGTCTTCCTGCAAAAAGAGGTCAAGAAGTTACAAGTGAAGTGATAGATGGTCCACAGTCTGTAATATGGGATGAAGCAGAAAATAGACTTCATGCACAAAAGGCATTGATGGTTTTACTGCTCCGAGTCTAACGTTTATAAGAGCTTCACCAAAATTTTTTGTAAATAGGCTTAGTATAATGGCATATTCACAAATATTACGTAGATCTCGGGATGAGAAAACCAACTACAAGAAGAGAAGACATCTTCTTATGGGTAGGAGAGACTTTATCACAGTTCAGATATCTAACGAAAATACTCTAGTACAGATTCACAAGCCAGAAATGGAAGGTGACAAAGTTCTTTCATCAGCTCATTCTAGATCGCTTCTAAACAAGGGCTGGAAAGGCTCAAGAAAAAGTATCCCAGCTGCATATCTTACTGGTTATCTGGCAGGCAAGAAAGCACTTGCAAGTGGAACCAAGAGTGCTGTACTTTATACCGGTACTAGAAAATATACTCAAAGAATTGCAGCAGCATTGAAAGGAATAATAGATGCAGGTCTAGAAGTTCCCGCAGACGCAGAAACTTTTCCATCTGATGAGAGGATAAGTGGTAAGCATCTTAAAATTGCAAATGAAATAAGCAAAGTAAAATCTGCAATAGATAGTGAGGTTAAATCCAAATGAGTAGAACAGAACAGAGATCAAGACCACCAAGAAGAGAACCAGAACAAGTATGGACTCCCAGAACAAAATTGGGAACACTAGTGGCCACTGATAAAATCACATCCATGAAAGAAATTTATGAAAACGGTTATCGCATTCAAGAAGCTGGCATTATCAAAAAATTACTGCCAGGAATTAAAACAGAAGTAATTGATGTTGGAATTGTTCAAAAACAAACAACCAACGGTGAGTACACTAGATTCAAGGCACTAGTAGCAGCAGGAGACGAAAATGGTTGGTTGGGAATAGGACAAGGAAAATCAAAACAAATGAGAATTGCAATCGAAAAGGCAACAAATCAAGCTTATCTTAATGTGAGTCCAGTCAAACTTGGCTGTGGAAGTTGGGAGTGTAGATGTGAACAACCTCATTCCGTTCCATTCAAAGTAAGAGGAAGAGGTGGAAGTGTCACCGTCGAAGTTATTCCGGGACCAAGAGGTCTTGGACTTGTTGCTGGTGGAAATATACGAAATCTTCTAAAATTAGCAGGTTTGAAGGACGCATGGACAAAAAGTACAGGTTCTACAAACACTATGACTTCTACATCAAGAGCAGTCTTGGACTGTTTGAGACAAACATTTAGTCAGGGTTGAATGAAAAAATGGGTAAAGCTTTCTTAATAGTTAGAATGAAAGGAACGGTCAATGTTCCTTATTGGGCAAGAACCACTATGGATCTTTTGCATTTAGATAAAAGATTCCGTGCTACTATAATTCCAGAAAAAGATAACACAAAAGGTATGCTCGATAAGATCAAACATTATGTGTCCTGGCAAGAGATTGATGTATCCACTACAAAGGAACTCTTGGAGAAGAAAGCACGTACAGGCGGTTATAAAAAACTCACAGCAGAAGATATGACAAAATTAGGTTTCAAAAATACTGATGAACTTGCAAAATCCCTTACAGAAGGATCTGCAGTACTATCAAAACTAAAACCACTAAAACCATGGTTTGCTCTGTCACCACCAAAACATGGATTCAAACGAAATACCAAGAAGATGTATGGAGAAGGAGGAATTCTTGGTAGTCACAAAGAACTCTTAGCACAAGTGAGGTTTATGATGTAAAATGCCAACAAGAGCAAGAAAAACAAGAAAATATCGAGGAAGTAGACACTGTGGTTGGGGACAAATAGGCCAACATAGAGCCAGTGGTCACAAAGGAGGACTTGGTCAATCTGGTTTGCACAAGCATCATTTTATCAGAATGTTAATGACTGATCCAAAACACTTTGGTCACGATTCCACTCACCCACCACATCCAAATCTAGTCCGAAAATGGGCCAGCGTAAGAGATCTGGATGATATCTTTGCTAAATTTGGAAAACAGGAAGGTGGCAAGAAATTGATAGACCTTACTGAACTAGGCTACGACAAGCTGTTGGGAGGAGGACAGACTGAAAATGCTTATGTTGTTAAGGTGGAAAAATTCTCTGCTTCCGCCGAAGAAAAAGTAAAACAATCTGGTGGCGAGGTGCAAGCAGTAGCTTGACAGCAGAAGAAGGCTCTACCTCTGGCGGTTTTTTAAAAACAATCATCTCAAAAGCTGAAGTCTATATTCCACAAGTACCAAAACCAAAAAAGAAAATTCCACTTCAGGTTCGTTTGATGTGGTGTGGAATTGCATTATTCATTTACATGATTATGGGACAGACACCTCTATACGGTGCATCTACACCATCATTTGATTTTCTTGCATTTGCTAGAGTAATTTTTGCATCACAACAAGGTACCCTGATTGAACTTGGAATCGGACCTATTGTTACTGCTGGACTCTTGATGCAACTCCTAAAAGGTTCTGAGATATTTCATCTTGATTTTAAGAAACCAGAAGACAGAGAGTTGTATCAAACAGCAACCAAAATTGTTACCTATATTGTAATCATTGCAGAATCTTCTCTGTATGGAATGGCAGTCTATGGACCAAGAATGCCAAACCATGAAGCTATCTTCATTCTGATAGGACAACTAATCGGCGCATCTGTGATAATCATGTTGCTAGATGAACTAGTCCAAAAGGGATGGGGACTTGGAAGTGGAATTAGTTTGTTTATTGCAGCAGGTGTTGCTCAACAGGTAATGTGGAGCTTGTTTAGCCCAGTTCCTGCTGGAGATGGAGGCCCTGTAGGTGTATTTGCAAATATCATACATGGTATACTGCATAGTGATTTTAGTAATCTCTTTTTCCGGTCTAACCAGCTGCCTGGCATATTTGGCCTGCTCATAACGGCTGGAGTCTTGCTGATTCTTGTATATACACAAGGAATCAAGGTGGAGATACCTATCGTATCTACCAAGTACAGAGGATTCTCTGCAGTATATCCAATCAAGTTGATGTACGTATCCAACATTCCAGTAATCTTGGCTTCTGCTCTTACTGCCAATGCAGTATTTGTAGGACAAATCATGTGGGCCAACTTTAACCCTCGAAATGCAAATCCATTCCTGAATTTCTTGGGAATGTTTGATCCTACCTCTCCATCCACCCCTACAGGAGGTATACTGTACTATGTCACTGCACCACGTGGTCTTGATATTGTTGCATTAGATCCAACACGAGCTATTTTGTACATCTTGTTCATGGTTGGAATTGTGGTATTGTTTGGTAGGCTGTGGATTGAGCTTGGAGGTCTTTCTGCAAAGAGTGCCGCCAAAAACCTACTTGACGCAGAAGTGCAGATACCTGGCTTTAGACGTTCAAACCAGCCTGTTGAAAATCTACTTCAAAAATACATTCCGTCTGTTACTATAATCGGTTCTATCATACTGGGATTGTTGGCCGGTACATCTGATGTACTTGGAACATTTGGATCAGGGACAGGAATGTTGTTGACAGTTGATATCTTGATTAACTATTACAATTTACTTGTTCGAGAACGAGTCGAGGAAGTAATGCCTACCCTGGGTGCATTGCTTGGCAGAAAGTAAGAAAGTAATCATTGTAGGAATTCCAGGCGTTGGAAAAACTACCGTCGTATCGCGTGTAGTGGAGCTGTTAAAAGAAAAAAATATCAAGGTAAGTGTCTCAATTTTTGGAACAGTAATGTTTGATGAAGCAAAAAAGAAAGGCGTCCAAAATAGAGATGATTTGAGAAAACTCTCTGTCAAGGAACAAAAGGAACTACAATCTACGGCTGCAAGAACCATATCCTCTATAGCCGATGACGTGATAATTGTGGATACACATGCGTTTATTTCCACAAAAGAGGGGTTTTATCCTGGACTTCCACACAATGTTTTAGAAATTCTTAATCCTGATAGTTTTATCATGATAACCGCACGACCTGAAGAGATCTATAATCGTAGAATGACTGATACCAGTAGAACTAGAGATATTGTATCAATTGATGCCATAAAAAAAGAACTTGATGTTACAAGCGCAATGCTGTCAACTTGCTCAATACTTTGTGGTTCGCCAATTAAGATGGTTCTCAATACAGAAGGTAAAGTTGATGAAGCGGCACGAGGTATTCTAAATGCAATGGGGTTTAACAATGGAACATAGCATATTTTTCGATTTCATAAATTCAATAGCACTCCAGATACCTGGACTGAGCAAGGGACCACTGGGAAGTGCAAATCCTATAGTAAAGGGAATGATTGCTTCTGCCTTTGGTATCATGGGCATTTCTGTAGGACTCAACCTGCTTAATGCACTGATAAAACGAAAGATGGTAGACCAAGAGAAACTCAAAAGGCTTCTAAAAGAAACAAGGGCTTGGCAAAAGGAAAGAATGGCCGCATTCAAATCAAAAGATCTGGCAAAGACAGATGAGCTCAACAAAAAATCTGCATACATGAACAAGATGAACATGGAAGTGATGCAGATGAACATGAGACCAATGATGATTACATTTCTTCCATTGATACTTGTGTTTTATTTTGTGCTTCCTCCATTATTTGCTTATACTGTTGCAGTCGCACCCATATCGCTAAACTTTATCCCTGGGGGATTTTTCGAATTGACGTGTACTGCCGCCAAGGTGGCAGAATCTCAACTTGCTGGTCATCCAAGTGTGTGTCATCATGTAAATGAATTGTATTTCTGGGCATGGTACTTCCTTTCATCTGCTGCCTTTAGTGGTATCATAATGAGAGTTACAAAAACTACAATGGATACAAGCTAAATTGCTTCGCTCAGTAATAATTTCTGGTCCACCAGCCATTGGAAAGACTACAATAGCAAAAGGACTGGGAAATGAATTTGGTTTAAAGTACTTGAGTGGGGGCGATGTGCTAAAAGAGATGGCAAAAGATCAAGGCTTTGAGACTGACAGGGATGATTTTTGGGATACTCAAGAAGGAATGAATTTTCTAAATATTCGAAAAAAAAATCCTGAATTTGACAAACAGGTAGATGAAAAACTAAAAAAAATATTTTTGACTGAGAATGTAATCATAACAAGCTACACCTTGCCTTGGCTAGTAAAAGACGGCATCAAAATTTGGCTTGCAGGCTCGCGCGAAGACAGTGCCAAAAGGATGACAATGAGAGATGACATTTCTATGCAAGATGCACTTGAGATAGTCAAAAAGCGATATGATGAAAACAAGACATTATATCACAAGCTTTATGGTTTTAACTTTGGTGAAGATCTTTCTGTGTTCAATGCTGTGATAAATACTGATAATCTTGGACCTGCCCAAGTTCTTGAACAAGCAAAAAATGCGGTGAAAAATTACTATGACTCTCAAACAATTACAAAATCTTAGAGTGATAGACCAAGACATCACAAATGATGTCTATGGTACATATTATGACAAGAGATCAATTGAACAACTTTTGGAATATGGTTTTATCTTACTAGACAAGCCAAACGGTCCAACAAGCCATGAGACTGTGGCATGGGTAAAAAAAATACTGCACGTTCCAAAGGCAGGTCACAGTGGAACACTTGACCCTCAAGTCTCTGGACTTTTACCAATAGGACTGGGAGAGGCAACCAAAGCTCTCATAGTTTTATTGCTTGGACCAAAAGAATATCATGCTCTTGGGAGATTGCATACACTTCCGCCTCAGGAAAAACTGGCTGATGTACTCAAGCAACTAACAGGCAAAATCTTTCAAAAACCACCGCAAAGATCTGCCGTATCAAGGCAAACTAGAATCAGACATGTATATGAAATTGAAGTCATAGAACAAAAAGAAAGACTGCTGCTTCTTAGAATTTTATGTGAAGCAGGAACCTATGTGAGGAAAATTTTCTATGACATGGGAGAAATTCTTAGCGAGGGTGCAACAATGATAGAACTTAGGAGAACTAGGGTGGGGCACTTTAACGAGGATTCCAATCTAGTGAAAATGCATGACCTTGTTGATGCATATGCCTTGTGGAAAGAAAATGGTGATGACACAAAACTACGTAGAATAATGATGCCAATAGAATTTACGTTAAGCGAGATAAAGTCTGTTGTAATAAGAGATTCGGCAGTTGATGCATTATGTCATGGGGCACAACTTGCAATACCTGGAATCTTGGAAATCTCACCTGGACTAAAGCGTGGAGATTTTGTTGCTATATACACACAAAAAGGTGAGGTGGTAGCACTAGCAGAAGCCACCCTTGACGAAGATGAAATTGTTGAAAACACCAAAGGCTTTGCCTTTAAGATAAAAAGAATCATTATGGCTCCAAATACATATCCGAAAAGTTGGAGATCAAAGGCAGTAGTTAACAATTAAAAAGGAATCAAACTTGAATTTTTCAAGTTGATACCAAAAGGTGCAGCCATATTTTTCATCGTGGGACTGGTTGCTGCCGGAATGTTAGGCATCTATCTCTCACAGGTTACAAATCAAATTCCTACTCTAGTCTATACAGAAGGACCGTCTCTGACTATTATTCCGGAAAAGATCAACTATCATCTTGGGGAACCAGTTCGTATAAAAATAATAAACTCGGGAACGGTACCACTCACGTTTTCAGATGCGTCATATGGTCTGAAAATTGCACAACTTGATGGTACCATAATATACACTCCAATATCTGCCCAGGTGGTTTCCAAGCTAGGTCCTAACGAGGAAAAAAACTTTGTATGGGATCAAATCAAGACAGATGGAAGCAAAACGTATCAGGGACGATATAAAATAATTTCAAGTGCATCTTTAGATTCAGGTGAAATATTGAAAAAGTCTGTTACGATAAATATTTTCAAATAAATTTCTTGTAAAATGATTTTGCTGATTTCTTGATTTTATATGACATTTATTTTGATTTTGACCATTTTTTCATCCATTGTAAAAGGTCTATCATGGACTCGACTAGTTCCTGTCCTTTATTGGTAAGTTTGTATTCTACCCTTGGCGGAATTTCATTATAAGACAACCTTTCCAATACTCCGCTTTTTTCAAGTTCTTTTAATCTTGTAGCAAGTGTCTTGCTGCTGATTCCTTTCAAAGCTTGCTTGAATTGTTTGTATCTTACGGGTTGTGTTGTGCAGCACAAAGGAATTAAAATCTCAAGTGTGCCCCTCTTTGTAATTATCTTTCTAAGCCTGGATGTCTCTGACATTAGAGAAGAGGCATCATATCCGTCAAAATTGCAACTATCTTTAACCATTGGGAGTGATTTTCTTTTAGTTTCCATTTTTACACCAACTGTTATTGTTTCTCCTTGACAACTTAAATGGTTTACTTTGTAAACCAATCCATGGCTGAACAAATCAAAGAGAAGGTACAAGAAAGATATGGCAAGATTGCATTAACTGGCAATTCTGATTGTTGTTGTATGCCAGGAGAATGTGGTACCAGTGATTCTCCTATTGATGCTGCTAAAATAATTGGTTATGACCAAGAAGAATTGAAAACAATTCCACTAGAATCCATTTTGGGTGTTGGATGCGGCGCACCAATAAAGTTTGCAAATCTCAAAGAAGGTGAAACTGTTGTAGATATTGGCTCAGGTGCAGGAATTGATGCATTCCTTTCTGCAAACAAGGTATCAAAATCAGGAAAGGTAATTGGTATTGACATGACTGACGAAATGTTGGAAAAAGCAAAGGCAAATGCAAAAAGCAGCAATTATGCTAATGTGGAATTTAGAAAGGGAGATGTTGAAAAAAACATCCCAGTGGATGATGGTACAGTTGATGCAGTAATTAGTAATTGTGTGATTAATCTTACTTCGGACAAGACAAGTGCATTCAGGGAGATTCATAGAATATTGAAAAATGGTGGGAGAATGGTGATTTCTGATCTGGTGACAGATCTAGAACTTGAACAAGGCCAGATCAATGCAGAACAATGGTGTAGTTGCATAGATGGTGCATTGACACAAGAACATTATGTGGAGAGTATCACAAACGCTGGTTTTCAGGATGTTAGCATTCTAGACAAGAGGGTGTACATGGAAGGTGAGAAGGTAAATGGAAGGAAAATCACCAGTCTTGTCATAAGGGCGATAAAGTGAACATTATGAAATTCTTTGGAAAATCAAAACCTGAAAAGAAGGTCTTGTTTGTGTGTGTAGAAAACGCTGGAAGAAGCCAGATAGCAGAAGGTTTCTTTAGAAAGTATGCTCCAAAGGGATGGGCTCCAATCAGTGCTGGAACAAGACCCACACCAGAGATTAATCCTATTGCAATAGATGCCATGAAAGAAGTTGGGATAGACATTAGCAAACAACGACCAAAGGAATTATCTGAAGAATTGATTCGTGCATCATTTCTAAAGGTGAGCATGGGTTGTATAGACCAAACAGAATGTCCTGCTGTATTTTTAGGTAATTTTCAAGATTGGGGAATTGAAGATCCAAAGGGAAAGCCAATTGAGAAAGTGCGTGAGATTAGAGATAACATTGAATTAAAGGTAAAAGAACTTGTCACAACTCTTGAATCTAACTAGCAAATTAACCTCTAATCAAAAGAGATTTTTTGCAGAATTAATTGGAACATTTGTCATAGTTGTATTTGCTACAGGATCTGTAGTTTTAGATGCAAAATATGCTGGAACATTTGGATTGTGGTTTGTTGCCTTGGCACCAGCAGTTGCAGTTGCACTAATGGTGTATGCATTTGGTAAAGTATCTATGGCACACTTTAACCCTGCAGTAACACTTGGATTTCTCATAACAAGACATTTGCCAAAAAATCTCTTACCATTGTATCTTGGTGCAGAAATAATTGGTGCATTGTTGGCAAGTATCTTTGTCAAGTATGTGATAGGAATTGATGCAAATCTTGGAGCAAATGCACCAGATTATCATTTTTCCATTGCACTCATTATAGGCATTGAAGTTCTGGTCACGGCATTATTGATGGCAACAATTCTGGTTGTTGTACATACCAAGGGGTTGAAGGGTTTTGGTGGCATGGCAATAGGTGCAATGATAGGCCTTGACATCTTCTTTTTTGCATTCATCTCTGGGGCATCTATGAATCCTGCCAGGTCTTTGGCACCTGCGATATTATCTGGTTATGTTGATGACCTGTGGTTATACTTGACTGCGCCATTCATAGGTTCTATGGCAGTTGCCGTTGTTTACAAAATAAAGTTTGCAAAACGATAATCTCTTACAGTAATATATGGTGGATTTGACAACGAAATTGAATTGGCGAAACGATGCCGGGGTCGCCTAGCCTGGTAGGGCGCGCGCCTGGAAATTAGTAATAATACCATAAAGCGCGTACTCGCAAGGGTACGAGAGTTCAAATCTCTCTCCCGGCGCCTTAATTTTGATTATTTAAATTCTAAACCTAATTTTTTAAAATCTAGCAGGTGCAAACTCACGAAATAACATATGTCAAAGGTATTAGCATAAATCTTCAGTTGCATAAACTGCCATTTTATTTTCTGTCACCGCTACACCAATGCCCTCGTTTTGATGTCCACTATCCAAGATATTGTTACGGTCTGCAACACTATCTAACCATGTGTTGACGATATGCTGTGCAATCTGTGTTTCATTGCCTTGCGCAGTAACTACTGCAATATTTTCATTACTTGTGGAATATTCCGATGAACTAGCTTTACAATTGTATCCTGCAAATGTGTATCTGTAATTCAAATTGTGGCCGCCTTCGTATGTGTTGTCTGACAAGAACTGGTGTATTGCCATATCTTGGCTGTGTGTCCTAGCTATATCAGAAAGTTTAAGATCATAATTGATGGGTTGTACGCCATTTGTTTGTCTTGCTTGGTTTGCTATTTTGTGTATGTCTTGTTCAAGTAATGCAATATTGATTGTTGCTAGAGTCATGTTTGGTTCTTGAGATGTGTAACTTGATTGAACGGTTTGGGTAGTCTGTTCTGATTTTATGGTACTAGACATATCCTGAGCTTGAATGGGGGCTTGAGTCTTGGAATTTGTACTTTGATAAACAAACAAGGTCGCAATAACGGCTACACAAGCTAATCCGATTATGACATATCGTCGTGTGTTATTCCTGGTAGGTTTACTAGATGTGTCATCTGTCACTTTACTCTACAGAATATCGTATAACAATGAAAAGCCTTGCGTAGGATTTCTCCTAGGTGCCAAATCTGCTTCAAGCCTTGCCAGTCTGGGTGTCCTATTTTGAAGCATCTCATAGATTAATATTCTAAAATGAAAAAAGTAGATACATGTTCCCAGAACGTTGCTCTATTCGAAAAAAAGGGCGGGATTGTCCCATGCCTCCAGAATTTGCAATTTCTGTAAAATCAAACGATGCTGAATATATGGTTGGAGTAACGTGCGATATCCACAAAACTGCATTTACGGAAAAGTTGGAAATATTACAAAAAGAAGGCAAAGTTCCACAAGGGACGATTAGTTTTACTGGTCTAAAGCCTGTGGGTACTAGCTGTATCAAAGTCGATCCTAATGACTTGATTGAGCTTTGATTTGTAAATTGCTGACTTGTGCTTTGACTTGGTAAACCATTTTTCTGCCTGCAAGTCCTGACACTAGATTCTTGACTGCAATCTCTGCCATTTTTCTTCTTGTCTCAACAGTTGCACTGCCACTATGAGGCATTACTATTACGTTATTCTGTTTTACAATTGGATTGTTGGAATCTATCGGTTCCTTTTGAAACACATCAAGACCTGCTCCTGAAATTATTTTTCTTTCTAGTGCAATGACAAGATCTTTTTCATTTATTATTTTACCACGTGATGTATTGATTAAAAATGCAGTCTTTTTCATTTTCTTGAACAATTTCAAATTTACAATCTCATGAGTCTGTGGTGTATGTGGAGAGTGTATGCTTACTACATCACTGGTACCAAACAAATTGTCTAGTGATACGTATCGTACTCCGCGCCTTTTTTCCTCTTTTTTTGACAATCTGGTTCTGTTGTGATATATTACATTCATCTCAAAACCTGCTGCTCTTTGTGCAACAGCTTTTCCTATTCTTCCCATTCCAAATATGCCTAATGTCTTTTGGTACAAGTCAGTTCCAAGAAACTCGTATGGACCAAATACTGTTCTCCATTTGTTGTCTCGAATCAGTTTGTCACCTTCTGGTATTCTTCTAAAAAGTGATAACATCAAAGCCATGGTTAGATCTGCAGTGGCTCTTGTCAATACTTCTGGTGTGTATCCTACAACAATGCCTCTTTCTGAGGCAGTCTTGATGTCTATATGATCATAGCCCACACTATACGTGGAAATTGCTTTGAGCTTGGTTCCAGCATTGATTACATCCGAGTCGATTGTATCATACGGATAACAGACAAGACCATCCTTGTCCTTGATTTTTAATATCAACAACGTTTTTGGCATTGGAATGCTTCCTGTGTGGATCTCGACATCGTATCTTTTTTTGAGCTCCTTTATGGCAAAATCATGAATCTTTCTGGTAAGTAGAATTTTCAACTATCTTGATAATGGTAAATGGCAATTTTAAGAGTATTATGATAAATTATCTAACTATGAGTAAAATTCTACAAATAGACTTTTTTCATTACAACAACTCTTTATAATTAATCCTGGTAATCATATACAATTGAAGCACAAAGAAGAATTTGCGATTTGTGTACAGTGTAGAAATCCTATCGAAAAATGCGTGTGTGTTTGTCCATTTTGTGGAGAACGTGATAAATGTGAATGTGCATTGTTTGATGCAGCTACTGGCGGATAACTTTTCATTTGACATTTATAGCATTATTAATATTTGATGAGCGTCTAGGTTCAACATGTCTTCTATTGATTTAACTTGGGTTATTGGCGGTCCTCAAGGTGGCGGTGTTGAAACTGCGGCAAACATTTTTGCTGGTGCATGTGCTGGTTGTGGACTAAAAATATTTGGGAAAAGAGAGTATTATTCCAACATAAAGGGTGAGCACAGCTATTTTGGAGTCCGAGTCTCTGACAAGACAATTCGATCAAATGTGAGTGGAATTACAATGCTTGTAGGGTTTGATTCCGAGACAATATTTCGACATGTCGAAGATGTGTTCGATGATGGTGCAATTGTGTATGAATCTGAGTTGACTGGAATGAAAATGGATGAGGTTCATACACTTGATGCGCAATTCAAGGAACGTCTCAAAAAATATCTTACATCAAAAAACAAACCATTTACAATTCAGGGCCTGCTTGATGAAGCCAAGGAACGAGGAATCACACTATATCCTGTATCTTTTAGAGAAATTCTGGCTAATCTGTCAGATGAAACCAAAAATCCAAAGATACGAGGCATGTTTCGTATGCAAAACGTTCTTGCTGTTTCTGTGTCTCTTGGTTTGTTGGGGTTACCTCCGGATACATTGCTCAAATCTGTGGGAACAATATTTTCAAGAAAAGCAGAGATTGCAGAGATGAACAAAGTCGCAGCAAACTATGCTTACAACCTTGCCACCGTAAAATATTCGAAATTCAAGTACCAGTTACCACAAATTCCAAAAGAAGAACATACCATGCTGGTTCAAGGATTTCAATCTACAAGTCTTGGGAAAATAGCATGTGGCTGTAGGTTCCAGTCGTATTATCCAATCACTCCTGCATCCGATGAAAGTGTATTTTTGGAATCAAATGAAATTTTTGAGGTGGAAAACAACCGACCAGGATCTACGCTAGTTGTGCAGACAGAAGATGAGATATCTGCAATTGGAATGATTATTGGTGCATCCTTGACAGGAACTAGATCTTCTACAAGTACCTCTGGTCCAGGCTTTTCCCTTATGGCAGAAGCTCTTGGTTGGGCTGGGATAAACGAAGTACCGATTGTTGTAACTTTGTATCAGCGAAGTGGTCCTTCAACGGGTCTTCCTACAAGACATGGACAAGATGATCTACTGTTTGCAATACATGCAGGACACGGAGATTTTCCAAGAATCGTATATGCATCAGGGGATACTGAAGAGGGATTTTATGATACTGCAAAATGTTTCAACTTTGCTGATGTCTACCAAATTCCTGTTATACACATGATGGACAAATTCATTGCAAGTACGGTATCAACGGTACCAAGATTTGATTCAACCAAAATAACGATACAGCGTGGAAAATTATTGGAAAAAATTGAAGATGCAGGATACAAACGATTTACACCATCTCCTGATGGAATATCTCCAAGATCAAGACTAGGGCTTGAAAATGGAATATTCTGGAATACTGGTGATGAAAGTGATCAGGAAGGACACATATCCGAAGATCCTGAAAATCGTATCTACAAGATGGACAAGCGTGCACACAAACTAGATCTTGCACTGGAACAAATACCCAAAGAAGACCAGGCTATTAACTATGGAATATCAGACTTTTGTATTATCAGCTGGGGGTCTGCCAAGGGTCCAATCTTGGATGGTATCGACATGCTAAAAAAAGAGGGATACAAGGTTGGATTTATTCAAATCAAGATGTTGCATCCATTTCCTACTGGATACGTGCAATCGCTACTTTCAGGGGTCAAGACAATCATAGACATTGAAGCAAACCAAGCCGGCCAACTGGGTTCATTGTTTAATGAACACTTGGACAGAAAGGTTGACTATTACATATTAAAATACACTGGAAGACCAATGACTTGTAATGAGGTTTTTGATTCTGTTAAAAAAATTATCGACAACAAGGCAGAGAAAAAGCAGGTGCTAACATATGGCGTCTAATTTAGCAGATTACAAAACCGAAGTCCACAATGACTGGTGTCCTGGATGTGGGGATTTTGGTATAGTAAGTGCAATTCAAATGGCTCTTGCAGAAATGCAAGTCCCAAGACACAAGGCTGCAATATTTTCTGGTGTAGGCTGTTCTGGTAAGACCTCGCATTTCATCAACACATATGGTGTTCATACGTTACATGGTAGGGTACTCGCATTTTCACAGGGTGCAAAACTCGCAAATCCTGAGATGACAATAATTGCAGCTGGTGGAGATGGTGATGGATTGGGAATTGGTGCGGGACATTTTGTTGCAGCTGGCAGAAGAAATGTGGACATGACATACATCATATTCAATAATGGAGTTTATGGCCTGACCAAAGGACAAGCATCGCCTACACTAAAACTTGGATTAAAGACCAAGTCTCTTCCAGAGCCAAATGTAAACCAGTCAGTAAACCCAATCGCACTTGCAATTGCAAGTGGGTATACGTTTGTTGCAAGGGGATATGCATATGATGTAAGACAACTAAAGGATCTGATAATTGCAGCAGTAAAACATCGGGGCCTGTCATTTCTTGATGTACTACAGCCGTGTCCAACCTACAATGATATCAATACAAGAGACTGGTTTTCAGGGCTGGATAACATTGATGAAATGACAAACAAGCCCATGCCAAGAATCTACAAGCTTGAAGATACTGGCTATGATCCACTTGTTCACATTGATTCGCCTGAAGAAGAAAATGAAAAGCTCACCCAGGCCTTGATAAAGTCAAACGAGTGGGATTCAAAGATTCCAACTGGAATATTCTACAAAAACGAAATAATTGCACCCTATGACGAGCGAATGGCAGGAAGGATTCCAAACTATCTTGAAAACCCTCCTGCATACCAAGAAATCTCGTCTGGAGGCAAGTCAATAACTAACATATCAAAAATGCTAGATGCTCTAGAAATCTAATTTTGTTAGGCATGTCTCCCCTAACCTGCTAAAATTTCTCGCTTCCAATAATGATATAAGTTATTAGCATGTTCTAAAAAAGAGTAGTTCTAGTTTGAATCTGGAAGAAGTAAACAAGATATTCCGAAAATCTATCATTGATGGGTATTTTGAACCAAACCTTGTAAAACTAGATTTTAAAAAATCAAATGTAAAACATCCTACGATCAGAGACGATGGACTGATGCAAGAAAATCTATTGCACCTCTTTTTTGATATCGATACTGGTTCTGACTATCCTGATGGTGATGAATGGTTTATGGCAGAATTTCTTTTTCCGTTTAACATCAAGATTCCTGATAGCCTAAAAGGCCCTGACTACTTTAGTACGTTATCTGTTGGAGAGGGAAAAAACTTTTGGAGACACAGAGAGCTTATTAGATACAAGTATGGAAAATCCAAGAAATTGGAAGAATCTCTAGATTTTATTGAAAAAAAATATCGTGAACTGCAGTCAATGCTTGAACCTCTGGAAAAAGAGATCAAGTAATCTTCCATTCGTTTTCTACAAAGTGATACGTCCTGTCTTCTGCATCTGCATTAATGTTCCATCTTCCAATGATGTCATCAAACTGATATGAAACCAATGTGGTGTTTTGTGGCATTTTTTTTGGATCTAAATGATACGGTAACAATTCTATCACAAAATCAATCTTGTCTACTGCCGTATCAAATGAGCGCCTATCGTCAAGATCTATTGTAAATACAATGCTTGGCTTGCCTGTGAATTTGATGTAAACCCGTAAACTCTTTCCTCCTCCGCGTCGTCTCTTCATCTCTTTTATGATGCCCTTTAGTTTGTCCCATCGCGGCACACCAAATTGTTTGAAAAAAATCTCATTGAATTCAAGAGGAAATGTCACACTAATCATGGTTGTATAGTCTTCTTCTTGTTCTGCATTGGGATCTTCTTGTACGTTAAACTGATTGTGTAACAAGCTAAAGATAACTTCCAATTCCCATGGGGATATACCATAAAATTCCAAGTACAGTGGAAGCTTCGGTGTACTCATTTACAGATAATGAGAAAAATTTCTAATTAAAGGTTCACAGCCGGTAAATAGTTTTCTGATTGTGATTTGTTAATTATTTGGGTTCAGACATGTGAGAGTTCGAGTCTTACAGAATTCGAACTTTTTCATTGCATAGGGAACTAAACTAAGTGATTAGTTCCCCCAGAGAGTTTTAACAGTCCATCTTCAATTCAAATAATACTCAAAAATCTTTTATCGCTTGTAATAGTGTCATGTCGTAATCCAAGCGCCATTCGGGATAACAACTTAACATCATTCCATTATAGATTTTATGAAAATTCCAGTTTTCACAGCCTCTGTCATACTCTAATTTTGAATTATCATATTGCCAGCCAAAACCGTTTACAATGGTACTATTTGGATATCCGTGTCCTCTAACAAGTGTAACTGTATTGTTCCAGTAATCTATTGACACCTTTGCATAGAGTGCGTTGGGATACAAGTAGAGTACTTGAGGATGTTTTGTTATTGCATCAAATTCTCTTTGTGTTACGTATTCATTGTGGAGTAAAATCACTTCATCGTATTGTTCTAATATCTTTGGATTTTTGTCTATGTCGATATCTGTTATGGTGTGATACCCAAGTGATTTTAGTACCTTGAGTCCATTAGAACTGTCCATCAATGAATGGAGGTCATCGTGTATCTTGACAGTGAGGCATCTGGAACATTCTCCTCTATAATGCGCATAAAACCCCATGTCAGAATATGCGCTGGATGTAAGAATGGGAACCACTACAACAGATTTCTCTGTTTCATTTGTAACTGATATCGTTTTGAGTTGTTGGCTTATGCTTGATCTAAAATTATCATCCATTCTTATCCCACCGTTTTTTATCATGTACCTAACAGTACTAACGAAATCCTTGTCAGAAATTCTTCCAGTACCCCAATAATATGCTATGTCTTTGAATTCATATGATCTACTCTGTGTGCTATTGTTGAGAACAACTAGTTGGATGGGAATAATTTTCTTTTCTACTGACCATTTTATGCTGTTGATAAATTCACTATATGAAATCTTGCCATCATGCCACCATACTGCATCATGTTTAATCCATTGTGGCACCAAGTTTTTTCCATTGTCTGCCTCTGCCTTGTCAAGCGGTATGAATAAAATTAATACAAGAAAACTAGCAATGCTCAGAGATACGACATATGTAATTATTTGAAAGGAACTTGCACTCATACATATCGCTGTTGTTTTAGCATGTAATTTATTTCCAAAATTTGTATATTATGTTTCAGGGACACTTGCCTAAGTGTCAAAGGGGGAACCAAACCAAGTGAACAATTACCTCCGTGAGTCTTACAGGACTCAAACCTGAGACTTTAAAATTATAGTCGTCTTTTAGTTGGTCTGTAATCACATATTGTCATCATTACTGAAAACCTAGATCTTGTTTAATAATAAGAAATGATAAAGTAAAAAAGTAATATGACTAGGGACATGAGGGGAATTTGTGTCGAATGTGGATTTCAAGTCCGAGGCGATACATTAGACGATTTAGATGAGAGCTTTACATTACATTTTGAAAATGATGGCCATGATACCTACTACTTTGTAGATAAAGAAGGCAAAAAAATAGAAAGAGATGTTTCTAAATTATGACCATCTTTTGACTGGATCGTAATTGTTTGTAATAAAAAATGTAAAAGTTTTACAGATATTCAATTAGAATCTTAATTAACTTGATTTCAATACTTGATTTCTATGGATGCTTCTCATATCAGTCCATCAATTTTAATGGGCATAGTTGTAGTGACTATTATTATTGGGATAATGCTTGGCTTTTTTGCCTACAAATCTAGTAAAAACAGAAAGAAGAAAACTCGCCGTTCATAAATTTCTACCAATCAATGTGTAACACCAAGAAAAATAAAAGTATGTATCGTACTACAAATTTGTAGCGAGTCTTACAGAATTTTCAAGTCTGTTTTCTAATGACGTCTTTTTTTGTTATCGTTAGATAGATGACTGTAGCCAAGATCGTAGCAAGGAAAATCATACTTGTGATTACAGTTCCCAATCCCAAACCGCCGTTGCCCAAATCTTGCGAGAGGTAGTCACCTATCGAAGCCCCAAGAGGACGAGTTAGGATGTATGCTATCCAAAATGCCAAGATAGCATTTACCTTGAAAACAAAATGACTTATTGCAACAGATGCAATCAGAACTCCAAAAATGATTGCAGAGAGCAAGTATCCCAGGTTTATTGTCTCAGCTAATAGGTCCCCTGCGGCGGTTCCAAGTGCAAATGTAAACAGAATTGCTAGCCAATAAAACGCCTCTCTTTTGGTAGTGATGATTGTATGTATTGACAAAGTTTTTTCTTTCTTATACCAAACAGCGAATGTTATTGAAAGCGAGATGGCAAAGATTATGGTAGTGACCGTCAAAGGTATGCCAAGGTTATCAGTCAAATTGTCTGTGATGAGAGTACCTACTATGCTTATTAGAACAACTGCAAGCCAATAGATTCCAGGAACATATTTTTTTAATTTGAACTGAAAGACCAGCGCTACAGCAAGCATTGTTCCAATGATTAACGTTACACCGTCAAGTCCAAGATTCAAATTCGTATTCAAAAAATCTGCGCCTGTCTCACCAACAGTGGTGCATAAGATCTTGATTATCCAAAAGAACAACGTAATCTCGGGCACCTTGTTTAGCATTAATTGAGCCCCTGACTGATGATCTTTATCTTTCATTTTCTTTCACTATGTATGTGGCTGATATTAATTAGAACAATAAATAGTTCACGCATCTTTTTTTGCAATATGATGTTTTTCTATTGATTCTGTATATTATGATATAGGTACACTTGCCTAAGTGACGAAATAGTATTCATACGGCTTGAAAATTTCAACGGTCTAAAATTGAAAAAGAAAATTTGGAAATAAAATTAAAAAATAGAGAAATAATGAATTCCTCTACTTTTTCAGTTCAGTCTGGTCTTTTTGATCTCCATCTCCGTCACCAGTCGGTCCTTCCTTTGCACTGTTATGGTCATCAGCTGTTTCTCCATCCTTTTGGTTGTCTGTACCGTTATCTGCCACATCTACTGCTCCATTTTGGCCATCTGGCTGGTCGGCTGCATTTGGAGTATCTGTTTGATCAACTGTTGTTGGTGTGGTTGATATGGTTGGTTGAGCAAATACATTACTTGTCATTCCAAATCCAATGGCTATTACTGCTATTGCCACCAGTGGAATTGCCAAGAGTATTTTTTTGCTTGTCATGTTGTGTCGTTTCACCTCGAAACTATGGATATCAAATTTTGTATATTATAATTGAGGAACATTCAACTAACTTTGGTCAAGTTTGCTATCATGAAATTGAATATTATAGTGTCAACACTTAGCTGATTGTACCTATAATGTCATTACTCTTTAGTATGGCAAGTCACTAGTGGTAGAAGGAGAAGACTGTTGCGAAATGAAAAGAATGAGGATGACTCTGAAAATAGAAAACGCATATACGATTACATTAAAAAAAATCCTGGTGCGCATCTTAGAATGATTACAAGAGAATTAGAAGTAGGCATGGGTGCAACTCAGCATCACTTGGATATTTTGGAAAAATCTGGAAAAGTAAGATCAAGGAGAATTAATATCTACAAGCACTATTATGCAATTGAAGTATTAGAGGCAGAACATGCCATTCTTGCCTTTTTAAGACAAGAAACAGCCATGGATATTCTTACATATCTAATGGAACATCCCAAGTCTACTCAAAGTGATATCATTAATTTCAAGGGTTTTTCTGCACCTACAATAAGCTGGCACATGACTAGACTTGAAGAAGCTGGATTGATCAATTCCATAAAAGATGGTAGAACAGTACGATATACGATATCTGACATGCAAAGTATATTTGCTGCCCTTAAGACGTATCATCCAAATGTTTGGGATAAGATGTTGAGTAGATTTGCAGATCTATTCCTGCAGATATCTTCAAAGACAGTGGAGAAGGATGATTAATGTTACAACATATTTTGTTTGCAATTTCTGGTATGAGTGAAATAGGCACAGAAGGACCAGACCTCTCAGAATCTCTAGATTTTGCAACTGGAATATTTGCCGCATTTTTATTTGCAGTGTCATTATTTGCATATAGGCGTACCAAATTGACAAGACTTCTTTTTGTCAGTGCGGCTTTTGGACTGTATGCATTTAGGGCAATATTGCCAAGATTAGACATTTATCTCCCGTCGGTAGAAGCAACAACTATTACCGCCATATTATCCTCAATAGGATTTGTTATTCTTGCATTATTCTTTATTGCAATAGTAAAGAAGAGATGAGAGATAAATTAGAAAAATTTTGACTAGGTAAAGGTTCTAGACTGTCATGAGATACTTGAACAAGTACAATCCGCCTATTGTTGCAATGACATACACCATAGGTTTCCATGCTAGTACTGGAAAACTTGGAGTTGCAAGTTTAACCTTGTAATTGTCAAGAACAGTATTGACATACTTTCTTATTCGTTCATTCCAGATCTTGTATTCTATCTGGTGTTTTTTTAGCAATGTCTCTATCTCATAAAATACTGGAGTTCTTTGGCAGAAAAGATGTTGTAGATAATCACGTGACACCTCTACCTCTCCTTGAATTGCAACAAAGCCCTTCTTCATTTCTAATAGTCTTACGTGCATCTCCCATGGCTTTTTTAGCTTAAGAGAAAGGCCGCTACCGATTTGTGTTTCTTGCTTGTGTTCAAATTTTACGTGAGTGAAACCTTCATTTGAAAAGATCTTTAGCAGTTCTTCTACACTTTTCTTTACAACTATGGTAAGCTGTTCTACGCCTTTTGTGTCCACCATGACTTTGTCTTTTTTACCATCTGGGAAAGACATTGTCTTGGGATATTTCGTAAGAAACTCTACCATAGCTTGGCGTCTCTTCCAGCCATATTAAAACTATAGTTGCCTTAATTTCGTGTTCCTAGTCCACGAACATAGACACACTGTTCGTAGGATATTGCCATTTCATTCTCTCCTATTCTTCTATCTGTTAGTCTTGCGTCTGAATTTCTTATCAGGACACATGGGGTTGCGTCAGAGCCTTCGCCCATCTTCAGGTTTGCAATTGATGCAAGATCATCTGCAACTGCTTGAAAAGTCACCCTGAGAACATTGCCGTACAAGTCTCTTTCACCTCGAAGATCCGATGTAGGCTCGATACCAGAACAAGATATTGCAACTCCCACAGTTCCAACTCTTCCGGGCATTAGTCTACTGTCTGCAATGATGATACCTACATGCACGTTATATCTTAACAGAAATTTTCTTCTAAGATCATCTGCTCCGCGATATGGTTCAGTCGGATACAAAACTATTGTTCCATTCTTTGTGTTGGACTTGTCTATTCCGGCATTTGGTGCCATGATATTGTCTGATGATGTAATTACAAATCCTGGGATTCCACCAAATATGGTATCTGATTCTCTCAAAATTATTTCTGCAATGTTTGGTTTTATGCGAAATTTTTTACCAACTTGTTCTGCATCAGAAGAAGGCACGACCTTGTTGTACTCTATGACTCTGCCTTGTGAGTTTGCAACATACTTGCTTGAAATTACTAGCACATCTCCAGTTTGAGGACTGATGCCTGCATTTTCCAGATCTGTTACAAGACTTGCAAACAAGTCAAATGGTTCTTTCTTTAATGTTGATTTTACAGGTAATACTGTAAGAGACATGCCTATTTTTAAATGACAATCACTATTTAGGGTTCTGCAAACATTTTAATTTCTTGCAAGTTGATTTTCGATGTTGAACATTACTGAAAAGATCCTAGCTCGTGCTTCTGGAAAGAAAGAAGTTTCGCCAGGGGATGTAGTTTTTGTTAATGTAGATAAAGTGATGGTTCACGATGTATCAGGACCCGGAGTGTTGGCAGTATTTGAAAAACTACGAAAGAAAGGAATGGTTATTGACAAAGTATGGAATCCAGACAAGGTGTGGGTTGCAGAAGATCACTTTGTACCTGCAGCAGACAAGATATCTGCACAAAATATTGTATTACTAACAAATTTCACAAAGCAATTTGGAATCAAAAAGCATTTCAAATATGGAATGGGTCAGTACGGCATATGCCATACGCTATCTCATGAAGAGGCGATGGTGCTTCCAGGTGAGGTGTATGTTGGAGGAGACTCTCACACAAATACCACTGGTGCACTAGGTGCATTTGCAGCAGGCCTTGGACATACTGATGTTGCATATGTTTTGTTGAATGGAAAAATATGGTTCAAGGTGCCTGAGACATTATTTTTCAAGATAAATGGAAAACTTCCAGATCATGTGATGGCAAAAGATTTGATACTAAAAATAATTGGCGACATTGGAACTGATGGTGCTGCATACAAGACCATGCAATTTGGAGGTACAGGTGTATCTGAAATGTCTGTTGAGAGCAGATTGACATTGACAAACATGACAACAGAGGCTGGTGCAAAAAGCGGTATAGTGGAACCTGATCAAAAAATACGGGACTATCTTGCAGCCAGGGGTGTCACTAGATATGATGAAGTTCATGGTGATGCTGATGCACAGTATGAAAAAATTTACGAGTATGAAGGCTCAGAAATGGAACCTATTGTGGCAAAACCATTCTCACCTGAAAATACTGTTGTTGCACGTGACTTGTCTTCAGTTGAACTTGATAAAGCATACATTGGCTCTTGTACTGGTGCAAAGCTAGAAGATTTGCAAGCAGCAGCAAAAATTCTCAAAGGAAGAACAGTAAAGATAAGAACTGAGATCTTGCCTGCAGCAATGTCGATATTTAGAAAAGCAATGGATGAGGGATTGTTGAAAATTTTCATGGATGCCGGAGTAGTTGTAGGACCACCTACCTGTGGTGCATGCTGTGGAGCTCACATGGGTGTATTGGCAAAAGATGAAATTTGTATTAGTACCACAAATAGGAACTTTCCAGGAAGAATGGGACATGTTGAATCACAAACATATCTTGCATCACCACTTGTTGCAGCAGCATCTGCTGTAACTGGAAAAATTACTGACCCGAGGGATCTAAAATGAAAGGCTCTGTAATAAAATACGAACGTGATAACATTGACACTGATGTAATCTTGCCAGGACCGTATCTTAAGATTCATGATTATGCAGAATTAGCAACACATGCGATGGAGGGACTAGACAAGGACTTTCACAAGCGAGTCAAACCAGGTGATTTTATAGTTGCAGGGAAAAACTTTGGATGTGGCTCTTCTAGAGAACACGCACCAATAGCACTGTCTTATTCTGGAATAAAGGCAGTATTGGCACTGTCTTTTGCAAGAATATTTTACAGAAATGCAGTAGATGGAGCATTTTTGCTACCAATTGAGATTGATGAAAGTGCATACAAGGACATCTCTGACAGTGACTCACTTGAAGTAAACATTTCTGCAAATGAAATAAAGAACTTGACCAAGAACAAGGTCTACAAAATGAAGCCTTTCCCAGAACTAATTGGCAAAATAATAGAAGCTGGCGGTCTATTCAATTACAAGCCCTAGCTTTTGGTTCTTATACTATTATATCTCCGATCTTGATCATATTATCTAAATGTCAAAGACTTTGTTTGAGAAAATTTGGGACTCTCATATTGTAACAGAAGAAAATGGTAGATCACTACTCTATGTTGACAGACATCTTGTTCATGAAGTTACATCTCCGCAAGCCTTTGAAGGTTTACGTCTAAACGGGAGAAAAGTTAGACGCACTGATCTTACATTTGCGACAATGGACCACAACGTACCAACCAGTGACAGGTCATTGCCAATCATAGATCAAACATCATCAACACAAATCAAGACACTTGAAAAAAACTGTAAAGAATTTGGAATCACTTTATTTGATATCAACAGTCCAAATCAGGGTATAGTACACGTGATAGGTCCTGAATTAGGAATAACACTTCCGGGAACAACTATTGTTTGTGGTGATAGTCATACTTCTACACATGGAGCCTTTGGCTCACTTGCCTTTGGAATAGGCACAAGTGATGTGGAGCATGTCTTGGCAACTCAATGTATCATGATGGAAAAACCAAAAACTTTTGAAATAAATATCAAGGGAAAAAGGAAAAACCCTCATGCGGTAACTGCAAAAGATATCATTTTGTCCATAATTAAAAAAATTGGCACTGCTGGAGGAACAGGGACAGTGATTGAATATCGTGGAGATACCATATCTGAATTGACAATGGAGCAGAGAATGACCATATGTAACATGTCAATTGAGGCAGGAGCACGAGCCGGATTGATTGCCCCTGATGAGAAAACATTCCAATATCTTCGTGGAAGAAAATATGCCCCAGAAAATTATGATGAATATGTAAACCTCTGGCGTGAAAATCTAAAATCAGATAGCAGTGCACAATTTGACAAATCTTTTACATTTAGTGCAGAAAACATTGCCCCTCAAGTATCCTGGGGAACAAATCCTGCAATGACAACTGATGTTACAGATATCGTTCCGTTTCCAGAAGAATATGGAGGAGGAAATACTGAGGAAGAAAAAGGCGCTGCAAAGGCATTACAGTACATGGATCTCAAACCAGGTACTGCAATTACTGACATTGTAATTGATAGAGTCTTCATTGGTTCATGTACAAATTCTAGACTAGAAGACTTGACAGAAGCTGCAAAAGTTGTAAAAGGGAAAAAGGTCTCTGCACGAGTCCGAGCAATGGTGGTACCAGGCTCACAACTTGTAAAGAAAAATGCAGAAGAACTAGGTCTTGATAAAATATTCAAAGATGCTGGATTTGAATGGCGAGAATCTGGATGCAGCATGTGTCTTGGCATGAATCCTGATATCTTGGCTGCAGGGGAACGATGTGCAAGTACTTCGAACAGAAACTTTGAGGGAAGACAAGGCACTGGAGGACGTACACATCTTGTTAGCCCTGTCATGGCGGCAGCTGCTGCAATACATGGACATTTTGTAGATGTAAGAGAATTGGATTTGAACTAGCATGCAACCATTTACGAAAATAAAAAGCCTAGCCACTCCACTTGACAAGGTAAATGTTGATACTGATCAGATAGTGCCAAAACAATTTCTAAAATTAATCCAAAGAACTGGCTTTGGCCAATACTTGTTTTATGACTGGAGATATGAACAAGGCGGCATTGCAAGAAAAGATTTTGTCCTAAATGATCCTGCATACAAAAATTCTAGGATCTTGCTTGCAAGGGATAACTTTGGGTGTGGTTCAAGCAGGGAACATGCAGTGTGGGCACTTGATGACTATGGCTTTAAGGTGATAATCTCTACTTCTTTTGCAGACATATTCTACAATAACTGTTTCAAAAATGGTATCTTGCCAATACGCGTTCCAGATGACATACTAGAAAAATTATTTTCAACCAAGTCTGAAATTGAAGTAGATCTTCAAACTCAGTCAATCAAGGCAGACGGTATCTCAATTCCGTTTCAGATAGAACCACACTGGAAAAAGATCTTGCTTGAGGGACTAGATGATATCGCAATGACTCTACAACATGAAGACCAGATTGTAAAATATGAGAGATCTCACAAGGTCTAGCAGAGTTTTTTTATTATTGAATTAACCAAATCTTTGTTTCTCTCAACACGTGTCGGAGAATCAATGTCTAGCCATTGGGTTTTTCCAATGTCATATGCTGCAATGCTTCCTTTCTTGGATAATGGTTGCAAAATGTCATAAGAAAGATTCAGATTCTTTTTTCTCTGTTTTTCTGTCTTGATGGTACCAATTATTTTGGAATTTATGATGTATATCCCAAGACACTCTGCCATCTGTAGTTCAATTATTGGTTTTTCTTTGAACTCGCGAATGATTCCATTTTTTACTATGGCAAATCCTGTCTCTTCTTTTCTGTATCTTCTTACAGCTATTGTTGCATATGTCTTTGAATCCTTGTGGTATTGATACATCTTGGGTATGTCTACTGGACACAGATTGTCTACAAACCACAACAGGAATTCTTTGCTTTTTCCAAGTGATGATTTTAGGTGAACAAGGTCTCCGCCAGTTCCACTCTGTGAATCCTGGACAAATTTTATTTGCTTCTTAAAGGAGACATGGTTTTCAAAATATTTTTCTATTTGCTTTCCAATACCTGAAAAATCTCCCAGTATTATTATTTCATCGATAATGTCTAACTTGGCAAGATATTTAGCAATGTAATAAACAAGTGGCCGTCCCTGGACCGGAATCATGGCTTTTGGAATATAATCTGTAAATGGTCTTCCCCGCGTCCCACGGCCTCCTGCCAGGATTACGGCTTTCAATGCTATCTATACGACTTCTGTTTTCTTCTTCTAGCACCGGGGCCACCAAATTTCTTTGGTTCCTTTCTTCTGTCGTCTCCGCTTAGTAGGTGCTTGTCATAGTCGGTTAATCGTTTTCTTAGGTCTTCTCTTATTGTTCTTGTGAGTGGATGATCTTTTGGTTCCTTTCTAGTTTTTGTCCAACCTGTCATTGCTCTTGACATTGCAATTGCGCTTGCATAAGACTGTCCGACAAAACCTCCGCCTTTGACCTTGACTGAAAGATCTATCTTGTTTCTTAGCTCTCCTGCAATCTCTAGAGGTCCTAACATAATTTCTCGTGCTACTTCTTGTTGAACCATCTCTACTGGAACATTGTTAATTCTTACACGACCTACTCCTTTTGTAATGAATGCATGTGCGCGTGCAGTTTTTCTAGATGCATAATAACTTTCTAGTTTTACCATTACTCATTCCACCCAACCATTTTACCTAATTCTCCCAAGGTTGTGTAATATGGAGAAGGTCTTCTAATTTTAGCATCATCAAACTGTGTTGTTTTCTTTGATCGTAATTCATTTGGTACTCCAAGATATGCTCTTAATCTTTTCAAAGCTGTTGCTCCTGATGGTTTGTTCTTTGGTAACATTCCTCGTACCATTCTGCTTATGATGGTGTCTGGTCTACGTGGGTGGAATGGACCAAATTTTGGATTGTTAATACTTGCAATCTCCAAGAACTTTCTATATTCTTCTATGATTAATTTTCTATCTCCTGACAACATGATGTTTTCAGAATTTACAATTGACACTCTGTTCCCTTTTATGAGCAATTTTGCGACATGAGAACAAAGTCTTCCTGCAATCATGTTTGTTCCGTCTACTATGATTGTCTGTGATGCTGGATTCTTTTCTGCTGTTGCTTTTACTTCGGCAACTTGTTTAACCAATTATTTTCACTCCTTTTCCTGTTGGATGGTTCTTGATGATTTGAGCGATATCTAATATTTTTCCGCCTGACTCTGTTATTTTTTTTGCGCCAGTAGTTGATATTGAAAATGAACATATTGTTATTTTGTGTGAAAGACTTCCAGTTCCTAGAAGTTTGCCCGGTACAATTACGACATCATTGTCTACAACAAACTTGTCCAACTGACCCAAATTTATTGTTCTTTTTGCTCTGGTTGGTTTCAAGGCAAGTTCTGCTAATTTTCCCCATATTGGAGCATTGTTCTTCTTTGAAGCACCGTGTAAGATCTTTACCATTTGAATAACAATCTGATTAGTCATGTGTAATAATGCCCAATTTTACCCAAATATAATATATGCTTCAACCAAGCGTGGCTACGTTCTTTTGGAATTCGCCTAATCTTTTTTCAAGTTCTTCGATGGATGCACGCAGAACTTCTTTTGGAGTAAGACTACCTGTAGTTTCTATGTTCAAAATATGTTCTTCGGGGTTATTTGTAGAGGTAAGAGCTGAAACTGTGGCAGAATTCCATTTGGCATGATCGCTACCTCTGCCTAGTCTTGCATACGCCTCCACTTTTAATTTCTGATTTGGAGCAAGTGCAACGATTGGAATGCTAGAACTGACTGGTTTTATAACTTCATCCTCTGAACTAATTTCTGATGAAGTAATGGTGCGAGTTGTATCAGAATTGCCTGAATCTAGCATGAGTAATACTCTGCATCGGCTACAGCCAAGTTCACTGTGGCAATCACATGCAGATGGTTCTACAAATCTTTCAAGATCTGTTCTAAGTGGCATCATTGCAAGCCTGTGGGCTACACCCTCATCAGGCAAAACTGAGGAATTTTCAATAATTATGACATCATCAACTGCAAATGTAGGAATTCCAGCCAGGCAAATTCGTCTTAGTGCGTTGGCATATTGTATAGGTATGCCTTTTAATTTCACAACCATACTGTTACCAGTTTCCTGAACAATCTCTAAAGAAGTCAAAGCTTACGAAAAAGGACTGAAATTCCAAATAAAAATCTAGCGAGTTTTTCTTTATAGATAAATACTGAGCATGACTACCTCAATTATGGATACTAAGGTACCAGTTGTAAGATTTGCAGTAGAAGGCGAAAAATTTGAGATACTGGTAAAGCCAGATCCTGCATTAGAGTTCAAGTTGGGTAAGCGTAAGGACATATCAGGTGTCTTGATTTCAGAGGAGATTTACTCTGATTCCAACAAGGGCACTAGGGCATCTACAGAGAAACTCATGAAGGCATTCAAAACCACTGATTCAACTGCAGTTGCTACTATGATGCTCCAGAAAGGAGAACTAAATCTTACAACAGATCAGAGAAGAAAAATGGTATCTGAAAAACGTAAACAGATAGTGGACTTTATCTCTAAAACCTATGTTGATCCACGATCACATCTTCCACATCCTCCACTTCGAATAGAACAAGCCATGGATGATGCAAGAGTGTCAGTTGATCCTTTCAGAAATACTGATGAACAGATAAAAGAAATAGTTGAACAGCTTCGTTCTATCATTCCGTTAAAGTCTGAAAATATGCTTCTTGAAATTCTAGTGCCCGCGCAATTTGCAGCTCAATCTTATTCTGTCTTAAAGTCATTTGGAACTTTGAAAAAAGAAGAATGGCAAGCAAATGGTGCACTCAAAGTAATACTAGATATACCGGCGGCGGCAAGGGCAAATGTAATGGATAGATTAGGCTCTGTAACAAAAGGTACTGCTTCTATTGAGGTTGCGAAATGATGGATGTAAAAAGAAGATACGTTATTCCAGGCGATGTAATAGCCACAGGACCTTTGAGGCCTGAACAAAATGTATACCAAGATGGTGATAGGATGATCTCAACATGTGTTGGAATATCAGAGATTTTTGAAAATTCAGTTAAAGTAATTCCTCTCACTGGCGGATACATGCCAAAGACAAATGATCTGGTAATTGGCAAAGTAATTGGAACTTCACCGCTCTCTTGGGAATTTGATATTAATTCATGTTTTGTCGGATTTTTGCCTGCACAAGATGTTTTTGGCAGAGACTATTCTCCCACAAAAGATGAACTAAGACAGAGACTGGATATTGGTGATCTGGTTGCAACCAGAATTGCTAATTTTGATAGATCAAGAGATCCTCTCCTGACAGTTCAAGATAGAGATCTTGGTAAAATTGAAGCAGGTGAACTAGTGGAGATCTCTCCAAGCAAAGTACCTAGATTGATAGGTAAACGCGGTTCTATGATCCAAACAATAGAAATGGCTACTAAAGCAATTATTACAATTGGTCAAAATGGGTGGATAGTAATATCCTGCGACGATTCCGAGGGATTATTAAAGGCAGTAGAAGCAGTGAAAATGATTGATGCCCTTGCGCATACGCCGAATTTGACTGAAAGAGTCAAATCTATGCTTGGGGTACCAGATGGTGAAAACAATGACACAATTAATGACTGAAGATGGAATTAGATGTGATGGACGGAGATTAGACGAGC
>JANWJG010000101.1 GCA_025449485.1 Nitrosotalea sp.
CTGCTGTAATTGTTGGTGAAAAAGATGAGAGCTCGGCCATTATACTGTACAAAAAATTAGTGAACGCCTAATTTTTTTCCGGAGATTTATACTCTTTTTATTGTATCAACTAATTTCAAATATGGATCCTCCATAGAATTTAGAACTGCTCTTGCTTTCTTCTTACCATCTTTATCATCATTTAGCATCTTTTTGATCAAGGCTAAAATTTTCTTTGGATTTGTTTCCCTCCTTGCAAGTCCCATTCGTACTAGATATTTCTCAATATAATTCGGTGCGGCATCATATGATATGGTTGGAATTCCCATCAATGCAGATTCTGCTGTCATGGTACCTCCTGATCCTATGAAAAGATCTGTGACACTAAGAAGTGATTTGCCATCTATGACTCTGTCCATTATGGTAACTTTTTTACCGAATTTTTCTTTGAGTCTTTTCTTTTGTACTGCATATCTTGCCAATACTATGATGTTGTATAGTTTGTATTCTTTACTTATTTCATAAATTACACTATCACTTTCGGTTTTTCCTAAAATATATGCGGCCTCTGATTCTTCTGGTCTGATTATGATTGTCTTTCTAGTTCTATCGATGTTTATGCTTTCAATTTTTGATCTTTCTTTAACTATTACAGCTGCATCAATGGCTTTGTAATGTATGATGTCTTTCTTTGATATTCCATATCTAACAAACTCGTTTTTGGGTATCACCCAAGGAATGAGAAGTTTCTGTACTAGTGGTACTGCAAGCCGCATCACTGCTTCTGCATGAGGCGAGTCTGAAAATGCGATATGTTTGATACCTATGCCATAGGAAATTCTTGCAGCTTCTGGGGAGCAGAAACTAACGGTCAAATCAGGAGAGAACTTGACTATTACATCTAAAAGATGATCCATCCTTTGTATGCTTGAACCAAGTTTTCCTTCTTTGCTGGAACCACCGTGTTTTCCAATTAACCTGAGATCTATATTTTTTATCTTGGATAATTCAACAACTTCGCGGTAATTTCTTGAAGTACACAGTATTTTGTGATTTTTACTCAATTTGCTTATCATTGGAGCAAAGAAAAGTAGCTGTTTAGGCGTCAAAATGTCAAACCAGATTTTCAAACATTTTTGATATAATCTGAGGGTGGAAAAAGTTTTTCTTAGCCTGTACTCATAGTCCGGATGGTTTGGTTGCAACAAAAATTGTTGTGTATGGCTTAAGTACTGAAGGATATTCGATTGCTTGCCAAATGGCAATAAAGGGAGCTGATGTTTTCATTGTTGATGAATCTGCTCACATGGCAATTTCTCTTAAAGCAGAGATTGCAAAGACCTATCCTAATGTTACATCATTAAAAGAGGACGAACCGCTTTTGGGAGTTGAACCAATAGATGTTGCAATATCTCACGCTGAATATCTTTTCTTTGCTCCTCGTATACGAAAGACAGGCCAAGAAGCTAAGATGGAAATTCATTCAAAATTCAAAGACGCTACCTCTTCAATAAAAAAAGGCGGATCTGTAATTTACAATCTTCCAACTGGCATAGGAGGAAATAATGAAACTATTTCACTGCTTGAACATGTTTCTGGTCTTGAGATGGGTAAGAGTATATCATATTTTTATTATCCTCTATCAAAAAATAATATTCCTGAAATTATTGGTTCATTTAATGCAAAAGATGATGACAAGCTTGCTAAGCTATTGGAATCTGACAAAAAAGGAAAAACATTCGTGTCCATATCTTCGGCCGAAATTTTACATGCAATCAAAATTCTCACCCAATTTGCAAGTCTATCTAGTGTTTTAGAAGTTTCCAAGTTTGCACAAGATTCACAGACAAGAAATGATCTAGTTCTAACTGAATATAATGATCTATTTCTTGATGATATGACAAACGGTCTCTATGATTTAAGATCACTTGGTACATCTGTAGAAGGTGCGGGTACAATGATGTATCTAGTAAATGGTAGCATCAAGGGAATTGAGGGCTATGTTAAGAGACTAATTGACGAAATTCGTTCTACGCTGAAGAAAAATGAACTAAAAGCAAGTAGGACAAAAGTAGTTTTAGTATGGACCCAAGATTCCTATGAGATGAGAGGGGACAAGGTAGACATGCTAAACTCACTTGTTACAAAACTTCGTGATTACATTGGAGATGTCGAAATACATCAAGGACCTGAATTAGATATTTTCCATAGTGATAAAACAACCATTATAGTGGCATGTTCAAAATTTGATTATGATAAGATAACCAAAAATGGAAAAGATTCTGATGTTATTGTAATTAAAACAAATCCTCTTTGTGAGATATTATAATAAGGGTATGTTTTAAAAAAATGGTAAGAATTGTCTGACACATCTGATATGCCCCAAAATGATTTTGCAGAAACTCAGGAACCCAGTATCAACAAAGATGATGAAACAGAATCCATCTCAGAAATTGAGACATTAAAAATTCAATTAGAGCAAGAAAAAGAAAAAACTTCTTCTTGTGAAAAAAAAATCCAGTACTTGCTTGGAGACTTTGAAAATCTTAAGAAAAGATCGGAGCTCGATATTCAGAATCGTGTAAACTTGATCACTGATGGGGTTGTTCTTAAATTTCTTGGAATATGTGATGACTTTATTCGTGCAAAAGATGCTTTATCAAAACAAAATGTAAATACTATGGGTCTAGATGCTATCCTAAAAAACATGGATACATTTCTAGTTGAATTTGGAGTAAAGCCAATCGACGCAGTAGGCGAGATCTTTAACCCTGAACTACATGAGGCAATTTCTATAAAAGAAGATCCTACATTAGATGATGATACAATCACCACAGAACTTCGTAAAGGATATATTTTGAAGGACAGAGTTATTAGACCAAGCTTAGTGGAAATATCTAAGAGAAATATCAAGGAGATGAAGTAAATGGCTAAAATTATCGGTATTGATTTGGGAACAAGTAATTCTGCTGCGGCAGTCATGCTGGGTGGAAAACCTACTCTTATTCCAGCATCTGAGGGAACCACGGTTGGGGGAAAAGCATTTCCTTCCGTTGTTGGGCTCACAAAAGATGGTCAACTTATAGTTGGTGAACCAGCCAGAAGACAGGCAGTAACTAACCCTGAGGGTACAGTAGTAGCGGCAAAAAGAAAGATGGGAACAGATCACTTTTTTAAAATTTATGATAAAGAGTACAAACCCCAACAAATTTCTGCATTCATCTTACAAAAAATAAAGAGAGATGCTGAGGCATTTACTGGAGATAAGGTTGAAAAAGCAGTAATTACAGTGCCTGCTTATTTTAATGATAATCAAAGACAAGCAACTAAAGATGCTGGACAAATTGCAGGTCTTGATGTTGTTAGAATAATAAATGAACCAACTGCTGCCGCACTTGCCTTTGGCCTAGACAAATTAAAACAAGATATGAAAATCATGGTGTTTGACTTGGGTGGTGGTACACTGGATGTAACCATCATGGAAATGGGTGGCGGTGTCTTTGAAGTAATGAGTACTTCTGGAGATACTCAACTAGGAGGTACTGATATGGATAAAGTTCTGATTGATTATGTTGTTGATAGTTTTAGAAAAACATCTGGAGTTGACATTTCTAAAGATAGCGCAGCCATGGTACGAGTACGAGAAGCAGCTGAAAAGGCAAAGATCGAACTTTCTTCAATATTTGAAACTGATATCAATTTACCGTTTATATCATATGACAAATCTTCTGGACAACAAAATCTTGAATTAAAAATAACTCGAGCAAAGTTTGAGGAGCTCATAAATCCGATAGTGGAAAGATGCAGACCTTCTGTTACGAAATCTATGGAAGATGCAAAGCTTACTCCTGCTGATGTCAGTAAAATAATCCTAGTCGGTGGTCCAACTAGAATTCCTCTAGTCAAAAAATTTGTAGCGAATTTGATGGGAAAAGAACCTGAAGCAGGAATAGATCCAATGGAGGCAGTTGCATTAGGAGCAGCTGTTCAAGCAGGAATTATTGGTGGTGAGGTCACAAGCGATATTGTACTTTTGGATGTAACTCCTCTCACACTGGGTTTGGAGGTTCTAGGAGGATTGAGAGAGCCTATAATTGATAGAAATACAACAATTCCTACTTCTAAAAGCAAGGTTTTCACAACTGCTGCCGACAATCAAACTGCTGTTACTATACATGTAGTTCAAGGAGAACGACCCATGGCTACAGATAATGTATCCCTTGGAAGCTTTAATCTATCTGGAATACTTCCTGCACCAAGAGGTATTCCACAAATTGAAGTCAAATTCGATATTGATGCAAACGGTATACTCAATGTTGCAGCAAAAGATCTAGCTACACAAAAAGAAGCAAAAATAACCATTTCTGCTAGCACAAAACTTGCCAAAGAAGACATAGAAAAAATGACAAAAGATGCTGAACTCTTTGCTGAACAAGACAAAAAGAAGAAAGACGAGGTATTGATCAAAAATGAAGCACAACAAGCTATCTATGCAGCTGAAACTTTGATCAGCCAACAAAAGGACAAGATATCACAAGATCAGGGTGTTCAGGTAAGTAATGCGATAAAAGATCTAAAAGATGTTCTTGATAAGAGCGTTGAAGAAATAAAACCAAAACTTGATTCGCTAACTAAATTGATAAATGACATAAGTACCGAACTTTACAAAAATGTTACACCTCCACCTGGAGCAACTGGACAAGGTGGACCTGAAGCAACTGCACAAAGTGGGCCTGATGCAACTGGACAGGATGCAGGCAAGTCGCAGAACTGATCTTTATACAAGGGAAAGTGTAGTTGAGTTATAATGAGTTCCAAACGTGATTATTATGAGGTTTTAGGAGTCTCAAAAAGCTCAACTCCCGATGAGATAAAATCACAATATCGAAAACTTGCTTTAAAATTTCATCCTGATAAAAACAAGTCACCTGATGCTGCAGAGCATTTTAAGGAAATTTCAGAAGCATATGCAGTATTATCTGACTCTGAAAAACGTAAACTCTATGATACCTATGGTCATGCTGGCGTAGATGGAAAATATAGTACAGATGACATCTTCCAAGGTTCACGAGCCAACTTTGAAGATATTTTTGGAGGCGCTGGTGGTTTTGAATCTATTTTTGAATCTATTTTTGGTAGAGGGGGAGGTTTTCGGTTCGGAGGGTTTGATTTTGGAGGATCTTGTTGAGTACGAGGCTCTGATCTTGTGTATGATACAGCATTGACATTAGAAGAAGCATTCAAGGGAAAAAAAGAAGAGATTGATCTGCCTAGGCTAGTAAATTGTGATACTTGCAATGGAACAGGTTGTGCTCCTGGTACTTCCGTGAGGACATGTTCTGTATGTAACGGTCATGGTCAAA
>JANWJG010000102.1 GCA_025449485.1 Nitrosotalea sp.
AGGCGGAGGATTTGCAGGCATAGAAACTGCAGGAGAGTTGATGGATTTGTTACATGATGCTAGAAAATATTATCCCAATATTGAAAGGACTGACATCAGAGTTATTGTTCTTGAGGCACTTGGTGCCATACTTCCAGGTTTTAATGAAAAGCTTGCAAAATTTGCTTTGGAGAAACTTCATGAACGTGGGATCGAAGTTAAGGTAAGTACAAAACTTTCTAGCTTTTCAGGCGAAGAGGTTCTAATCGAGGATGCAACCCCATCTACAAAAGATCCTAGTGATCAATTTTCAGTAAATGCAATACAGACAAGAACTTTGGTATGGACTGCAGGTGTTACACCGGTAGATATCATAAAAAAATCTGTCTTCAAAACAAACAGAGGTGGAATCGTAGTAGATGAATTTCTTCAAGCAAGTGATTTTCCTGAAGTTTTTGCAGTAGGAGATTGTTGTTATATCATGGATTCTAAAACAAATAGGCCTCTTCCACCAACAGCACAAAATGCAGAGTCAGAAGCAAAAATTGTTGCAAAAAATATTCATGCCATAATTACAAATCAAGCCAAAGAAAAATTTGTCTATACACCTAGGGGTCAAATGGCTGTTATTGGAAAGCGAAGTGCAATTGCAAGCATATTTGGTATTCATTTACATGGACTTTTTGCCTGGCTGCTTTGGAGAACAATCTATCTCTCAAAGATACCACGTTTGGACAAAAAAGTAAGAATTTTTCTTGACTGGACAATAGATCTGTTCTTTGATAGAGACATTGCTAGATTGAAAGTGATGCGCGAGAAGCCAATTGAGGAATTCAAGGAACTTGATGAGGTAGATGATGTTTGGTAAAAAATACAATGACTTAATACGACTCAAACTTGCCATTTACGATGAACAATACAGAACTAATCATTGCAGGAATAGTTGCAGCTGCAATTGGTGCCATCGTATTTTACATGAAAACTAAGAAAAACAAACTTTCACAAAAAATACAACCACAAACAAGTACAACCACAACAAAACCAGATACAACTAAAGAATAAACACTGTATCTTGCATTTTTTATTTCAATTAACCAATAATTGATTTTTTATTTCATATGGAATTTATCACAAATCACGTATAACATCAGTGAAATATATTGAACATTACAAATCGGCATTTATGGGAAAAGTCTATGCCGTTGGTGTAGGACCAGGATCACCAAAGTACGTAACTGAAATAGTAAAGGAAATAGTGCTAAATTCTGATATTGTTATTGGATACAAATACACACTCAAAACGATAGAAGCTCTCTTGAAAAATAAAGAGATACACGAAATCACCATGAGAGACCAAGAGGATGCATATCAAAAAGTCTCAAAGACTCTAGGAAACAAGACATGTGTAGTTCCATTTACAGGAGATGTGAATTTTTCAGAATCCGAAGTGGTAGACAGACTAATTGAGATATTTGGAGATGTACAGATTGTCCCAGGAATTAGTTCTACACAGGTTGCTGCATCAAAGGCACGTGTACCGACAGACAAAAGCAAGGTCATCACTATGCACATTTCTACAAGTATTGAGGAAAAGAAGCTTGAATTACAAAAGGCACTCATTGATGGATTCAGTGTAATACTTGTGCCAAGACCTTGGCCAAAAGAGCCTTCAAAGCACTTTATGCAATCTGAGATAGCAATATACTTGAGAGAACACGGTTTTGATACTTCAAAGATAAAGGTGCATGTCTTTGAATTTTTAACTACTGAGAAAGAGACACATTTTATCGGAAAGGTAAAGGATCTAGAAGGAAAAGAATTCTCGGATCTTTCTGTAATGGTTTTTGATCAGACCAAGTTAGAGTCTTACATTAATTTCAAATAATTTAGTGTTGTCCAGGGTTGTGGGATGGTGCACCAATTGTATATGATGAAGTTGGCGGCATTGAAATTATCAAGCCATTCATCCAAGTGTATTGCGGATCGTAGAATCTGATAATTCCAGTATCATTTACTACAACAGTGAATGTCTGTCCTGGTGCAATTTTATTACTTGATATCTTTCCATCAGGGGTAAATGGATTATCAGGTCTTTGTGTACTGACACCACTGTAAATTGTGTGTGCTATGGAATCATTATTTGTCCAAATTATTGGAGTGCCAGGAACTATCTGTATGGTATCTGGTGTATAGTATGTATTGTATTGATTGTAAGTTTGCTGAGTTGCTGTTCCTTTTGGTGATGATGATCCCGGGTTTATACTAATTTTGATTGGAGCAGCTTGACTTGTGGGTGGAGCTGATGAAATGATAATTCCATTTATCCATGTAAATGAAGGATCGTAAAATTGTGTGGAACCAGTATAGCTAATTGTGAGTTGATAATGCTGACCTGGAGCTATAACACCACTATCGATTCTTCCATCTGAAGTAAATTGAGGAACCTTTGGTGGAGCAGACCCTGTAGAGCCTCCTTGGGTCGTGGTAATTATTTGGCCGCTCAATAGCCTATGTGGAACAGAGTCATTGTTGATGATAGTTATGGTGGTTCCAGGTGTGATTTGAAGCGATGTTGATGAGAGATATTGTCCATTGGCAAGATTTGATGCCCCTGGAATTATGCTAAGTTGTGCACTTCCTTGTACAACTGGTTGAGAAAGTGGGGCAATTATTCCTACCATGAATTGATAATTAGGATCAAAGAAGGTAATTGCTCCTGCTGTTTGATTTGCTGGAATGCCATAGCGTGCTGCAGTTTTTGGATCAAGTGATGTACTTGTATCAAAATTAGTTATTGTAAACTGGAATGATTGGCCAGGAGCTATAACACCACTATCTATCTTACCGTCAGAAGTAAAGATCGAAGTTGATTGGTTGGCAGTAGTTGCTTTTGCAAGACCGCTCATTATTCTATGTGGAACAGAATCATTGTTGGTCCAAACTATTGTGGTACCAGTAGTTACTTGTACATTTGATGGCGAGTAATGTACTTGGTTGTTGATATCATATGCGCCGTATACTATGCTGATGTTAGTAGTTGATGATGATGGTGTAGGTGTGTTTGTAGGAGTTGGTGTCTGGGTTGGGTGTGTGGTTACAGTATTGGCTGTTATTACTTTTGCACTGTAGCTTACTTTCAAAGTCTCAGCACCTGTTATTTTACCAGATATGCTAAAGACAGAACCCTCTTGGTTGCTGTCTATTATTCTTCCAAACAAATTAAGATGAATTATGTTTCCATTTTGATCCTGTGCATCTCCTTGGATGACAAAGTACTTGCTGTCTCGCAAGATGGAAACCTGCCAAAGTCCAGAATTAAGATAGTGAGTATTTGCTATAGTAACAAGACCATTGGCAAGTGTTGCTTGCATGCTGCTTCCACTATTAGATCCTGCAGTAATCTGTAATGCAATACTTGAATCAAAGATAGCTTTGTTTCCTGAAAGATATCCAGAAGCATCAATCAAGTATTTTCCATTAGATGAGAAATCAGAATAGGCATTAGGCAAATACAATGTAGTTGCTCCAAGTCCTGCAATTACCATTAGAAACAGGAATACGTATTTCACTAGATTACCCAACTCCTTATTGCATATTTAATTACTAGGTATAATTTATCACACAATTAGGCAATTCCCAGTTAATTTTCTTTACAAAGCAGTTTTTGGATTAACCACACTTGATCCAAAATGTTGAATCATGTAATATTCTATGAATCCTCCAGCTAATAGTAGTGCCACAACAATTCCTATCTCTATGATAGTTTGGCGCATCTCAGTTTGTAGAGGTTTTTTTCTTATGATTGCAATTATCAACAAAAAGCTTCTTGACATTCCTATTGAATAAGCCGCAAGCTCCATCAGACCAAAAGGGGACAGATAGAGTAATGCAAGTGGCGGAACCTTTGCAAGTGCAGGAGTTGTTGATACCAATGCCCCAAACGCAAGACCTGTTGACCAAGCTGCAAATGCACCCCAGGCCAGCCCAAAACCTGGAATAAACATGGGCAGTGCAACTGATGCATTGTGTTCAAAAATTCCTATGGCGTCAATTCCTTCAACTGCTTTTTGAAATTCTTTGAGAAATGATTGTGATTCCTCGTCAGATAATTTACTTTCAGTTCCAATTAAATAAGATACGGAAAAAATTCCGATGAAAATAACAAAAACTAGGATCCTTCGTTTTCTAAACAATGATCCAATTTTGAGAGAACTATATTTGAGGTATTGGTTGTTGGATCAGATTTAATTAAAAGTCGTATTATGAGACCTTGTTGAAAGAAGAAGTTTCCTCGGCCATAACTTATGCACTAAGTAAAGGATTTCAGATTCATCCTGATGCGTTTAAGATATTAGAAAAAATTGACGTAAAGGAGCTTCAAAATATCATCAAGCAAGTTGTTCGAGAAAAATCTAAACAAAATTTGTTTTTGATCAATCAAAGCGACCTCAAAATGTTTGTAGAGTCGGAGATAGATGACAGGATTGAAAATAACCACACAATTTTGTTTGATCCTACAAAAAACGTCACTTCTGCTGAAGGAATTGAGGGTTTTCAGGCATTATTCAAGGACAGATACGCAAAACTGCTTAAAATCATGATGCAGCGTTCACAGTCAAAGAAACTAACCCCCATCTCAAACGTGACAAACGGTAAACTGGATGAGGAGACCTACATTGCAGGCCTGCTCATGGACAGAAGAATTGAAAGAGACGTTACAAAAATAGTGATAGATGATCCCACAGGATCACTAGAGCTTTTGATCTTCAATAAAGAGATACAGGAGACCGCAAATTCACTGCAGATTGATCAATTTGTCATGGTATCAATTGCAAGTGGAAAGAACGGAGGATTTTTTGTAAAAGAAATTCTTGTACCAGACATACCTGACCATATAGCAAATCGCTCAAAGACTGAGACCTATGCTGTCTTCATCTCCGACTTGCACGTAGGAAGCAAATTCTTTATGGAAAAAGAGTTTACAGAGTTTGTTTCATGGCTTTCAAGCCCTGATCCAATAGCACGAAAGGTCAGGTTTGTGCTTGTGGGTGGAGACATCATTGACGGTATTGGCATCTTCCCAAACCAAGACAAGGAGCTCTTACTGCTAGATGTAAACGAGCAGATGGCAAAGGCTACAGAACTTTTAGACAAGATTCCAAAACACATCAAGGTCTTTATCATTCCAGGAAACCACGACCCAGGAAGACGAGCTTTACCCCAGCCTGCAATTCCAGAAAAACACAACATGCATCTCTGGAACAGGGAAAATTTCTTTATGATTGGCAACCCATCCATGCTTGAGTTAAATGGAGTAAAGATTCTGATGTTCCACGGCCAAAGCCTTGATGACGTAGTAGGCAGCACCCCTGGACTAAGCTATGCCCAGCCTGCAAAGGCCATGAGGGTTTTGCTAAAAACCAGGCACCTAAGCCCAATTTATGGCAAGAGAACGCCGATTGCACCAGAGTTAGAAGACATGATGGTAATATCTGAAGTTCCAGATATCTTTCATTCCGGTCACATACATGTTGTTGAACTTGACATGTACAAGGGAACACTAATTGTAAACTCTGGCGCATGGCAAAGCCAGACCCCATTCCAAGCTAGTGTTGGAATCAGTCCCACACCTGGAATAGCTATCATCGTAAACCTTGCAACAATGAAGGTTTTTACAAAAGACTTTACGGAAAATTCTGATTAAACTTACAAGAGATCTTCCAAGGTCAGATCTTCCTTGAATGCTTTTTTTACAGTATCAGCATTTAGTGTAAGACTAAATTTCTTGGTCCTTCCATGCATTCCCTGATGAATAATTTTTCCTGTGATAAGTCCAGTCATTTCTATCTCGCTTAGCATTTGTGTAATTCTGCGTTGAGTGAGTTCTTTTTGTCTTGTAATTTTACAGAGGTTTTTGTATGATTGGTATATCTCGCCTGTAGTATTTCCACTTGCTTTCATTACTGCAAGTATGAGCAGTTTTTCATGTAATGGATAGGAATTCAGTGCAGTGGTTTCCTTGTCTTCTTCCATCTTCAGGGAAGCTCTTCTAATGTGATCTTCATCTACGGTGTCAGATTGTTCACGCTCGGCAATCTCTCCTGCCACCCTTAGCAGGTCTATGGCTCTTCTTGCATCACCGTGTTCTTGGCCAGACATGGCAGAGCAGAGGTTTACGGCTGCAGACCCTACAGTTTTTGGTATAAAGGCCACCTTGATGCGTTCTTCCAGAATCTCTTTGATCTGCCCTACGCTATAATTGGTAAAGATGACTTCTTCCTCGCTTAGGCTGCTTAGGACCCTAGGATCCAGCCTCTCCTTGAATGTAAGGTCGTTTGAAATTCCTATCAGGGTCAATGTGCCTTTCTTCAGTCTCTCATTTGCCCTGGTTAATGAATAGAATACATCCTTGCCTGACTTGGAAACAAGTTCTACAAGGTAATCTATCTCATCTATTACAAATACTGTATTCAGGGCATGCTTCTCAATTTCTGCAATAATACGATTAAACACTTCACTGATTGAGAGTCCAGTCGAGGGCAGTTCCTTTTGTGATGTAAGGCCCAACTGCCTGCCCAATTTTACCAGTAGCCCATAGAGAGTGGTCTCTTCCTTTGCATTGGCGTATAGTAATTGGATTGGAAAGGAATTATCCTTTACCCGCTCTTGTATCTTACCAAGAACTTTTTTGACCACTAGAGTTTTCCCTGTCCCTGGCTTGCCATAGACCAGCAGGTTTGAAGGACGTGATTTTTTTAACAATGGTAATAGTGATTGGGTGACCTTTTTTTGTTCATCTTCACGATGTAAAATTATATCAGGAATAAATGAAAAATGAAGGACTTCACGATTTTTGAATAGGGACTTTCCACTTTGTGCATCATCCAATAATTTGTCAATCGGATCTCTTGTCATAGACCCACACACCACTGTTTCGTCTCTATCCACATATGGACTCTACTCTAAACTAATAGATTAGAATAGAATAACTAAACCAAATTTAGTATATCATTAATTATTTTTATTTTTATTTTCATAAAAATAATTTTTTAATAAAGCTAGAGTGGAAGTATAGGTGTGTGGGTCTTCCTGGTATGAAATTAACAATTAGTGAACTTTCTGTTAACTTTTGGTCCAGAAAAGCCCAAAATGACCCCTTTATTTCCAGTCCAGGCGTGAAGATGGCTCTTAACATTGTTAACATCCTAAAGAAGACCCCCTTATTTCCACTCTAGGCATGGATTTTAGGGATATTTTGGATATAAGCCCCAGGAGCCTGTTAAGATGCCAAAAACACCCACGCGTGGGCTAGGCAGTGAATGTTAACAAACCATGGTGTTAACAATTCTTCTATGATCTGTTCAAGTGTTAACGGCTTGCCAGATCGATCCCAATGGCCCGAAAAAGAATCAGAATAGACTTGGAGGATGCAGATGGAGCCAAGTACAACTTTAGCCTAGAGGGTAATGTTACCCGCGAAAAGATGCTAAAGATATTTGAGCTGATGAACCTGATGAATATAGAAGAGCCAGAGGCTGGGGCCCAATTGGATTCTATAGGGGCCAAGATATGGAATGTTATAGACAAGAACTTCCCCATAGGCAAGTTCACCTCATCGATGATATTGGAAAAATATGAGGATGAGTATGAGGAGCCAATCAAGCTAAGTGTGATCTCAACATATCTCTCAAGATTTGCCGTGAAGGGTAGGGTAGCAAGGGAGAAGCAGGGAAAAGAGTGGGCTTACCAGATACTAAAGATAGCACAAAGAGAAAAGAATACGACTTAGGAGATTACTACCTTTCTGACCACTAGATGATCACCATCAATTGTAACCTTGACATAATCTCCTTTTTGGAGTTCAAGACATTTTCTAAAGTCTTTTGGTATGGAAATCGTGCCTGCAGTGGTAATTTTGATCAATTGCTCATTAGGCATGTTATTACATTATAAGAACAATAATTTAAGAATTTACTATTAACTAAGATTATTAAAATATAATGATTTTCTACGACTTTGATAGAAAATTGAAGGTGTTTGTGGTTTGATCAGACAAAAAAACAACTTGGCAAAACCTAACTTCTTGACCTGAAAACTATCGGTACCCCAAAAGTTACTGGGCTGGGGCCATCTTGACAACCCCTATCCTTGCATGACCCTTGTCAGTTATCTTGTAAGAAAATGGCTTGGTTGACATGTCTCTTTCCACCAAACCCTCCTCAAACAGCTTCTTTAGCATACGTGATGTGTGTTCTCTAGTCCTTCCTATTGTGACCTGGATGTCACGTGATGTCATAGGTTTCTCTGTGATTAGGCGTAGAACGTGATCAGTAGCATTACCAAACTGCATATTCTGAATTCTCTCCTTTGGTTTCTCTTCTTTGACCATTACTTGAGGCTCTTGGGCCACTTTGTACTCCTTTGGCTTTGGAATTTGTGCCTGTGGAATTTCCTCTACTTCCTGTGCCATTTCTACTGAATCTAAACGAATTTTCATATCAATTAACAAATTTTCATAATACTGTAAGCGTTCTGTTAGAATTTTTGCATTTTCACCATCGGATCCCAGTCGTGGCTTGACCTTGTTGTACACCGTAATGGCTACAAGACCGCCAACAAATGATGCAAGTATGCCTAGCATGACTCCTACGTCTGGGATATCTACTAACATCACGTTGTAACGTCAAATGATGTGATTTATCATGTTTGAGTAATATTATTTCACACCTTACACATCAATGTCAAACATGTTTCATCACAACACGTCACAACCCTTTCCTGAAATCGTGCCTATTTTGAAGCCAAATCATAGCTTGCAGGTTCTCTTTAGTACCTCTTGTATCACAGACATGACCTGGTCCTCACGTTCCGGAAAAACATCACTACTTTTTATCACAGAAATCTGTTCGGAGAGGCGATTAATCACATCCATATCATCAGCGCTAAGCACGCCTAGGCCCCTGAGCAGGATCCACGAATAGCACAGTGCCGTCAACTTGTCTTTAGACTGGGTTACTTGTCGATAAAATGCCCCTTTACTGATAGTAAACTTGGAATTTGTAAGGTCCCTACGTTTTAAAATAATTTCAATTTGTCTTTCAGTAAATAATGATTTTTTTATCATTTGCCTAATAATATTGCTAAAATTTTCATCAGGGGATTCGCTCATAGCTATACAAATCTGTATAACTATATTCAATTAAACTTTTAATCAATAGGTATTCAACCACTCCATATGCAAAAGACAGAGAATTATCTTCATGCTACTAGGAAGAAAAAAGGAACACTTCTCTTCGTATTAATCGATTCTGAGAACTCTGAGGGACGTTCCGCTTCTACATTGGCAAAAGAGGCAGAAAAAAACGGCGCCTCTGCAATTCTGGTCGGCGGCTCGTCAGCTACTGACCAACTCACCATGACTGAGACGGTATCTAGTATCAAAAAGGCAGTAAAGATACCTGTAATCCTCTTTCCTGGAAACGTTACAGGCGTGGTTCCAGGTGCAGATGCAATACTTTTCAGCTCACTTTTGAACTCGGACAATCCATACTTTATCTCACAAGCTCAAGCCCTTGGTGCACCAAGTGTTCTAAGATTTGGCCTTGAACCTCTTCCAACAGCCTACATCATCATTGGTGAGGGAACCACAGTCTGGCATGTTGGATCCGTGAGAACAATTCCATTTGACAAGCCAGGATTGGCAGTCATGTATGCCCTATCTGCACAATTCATGGGAATGAGATTTGTCTACCTTGAGGCAGGCTCTGGAGCCAAGTCCAATGTAAAACCCGAGATGGTTGCAGCAGTAAGGAAGCTTTTCAAGGGATTTCTCATCGTGGGAGGAGGCATTCGCAGCCCAGAAACCGCTGAACAAATAGCCAAGGCAGGCGCAGACGCCATAGTTATTGGAACATTCATTGAGAAGGGCGGAAGTTTCAAGACAATTTCCGATATCGTAAAAGCCATCCAATCTGTAAGGAAGTAGCATGTCTGAGAACATCGCATTGAGACTAGAAGAAGTCCCAATGCCTCAATACTATCTAGAGTATTACACGAAAATATCAAAAGAAGTAATTACTATTTTTGAACAAGCCGCAGCTGCCAAGGCAACACTTGCAGATTCTTCTGGTATGGTAGAACCAAGGATTGCTTTTGATCTTGCAGACCGTGTTTCCAAAATGCACGACATTGATGTAACTGATAATCTCAGGTCTCTCCTTCAAAATACTACAAAAGAATTGGCTGCCCTCAAGCTTGCAGAAGATATAGCTCAAGGCAAGTACTCTGGACCTGATACAGATCTTCAGGAAAAACTTGATCTTGCGGTGCGTGTGGCTTTGGCAATAGTTACTGAGGGTGTCACCATTGCACCGCTCCAAGGAATAAGTGATGTTCTCATCAAAAAAAACTCAGACGGCTCTGAATATCTCTCAGTATCATTTGCAGGACCAATCAGATCAGCTGGAGGAACAGAGGCTGCATCTACAATGCTCATTGCAGACCATGTGAGAAAGATAGCAGGCCTTGCAAAATATCAAGCAAATTCATTTGATGATGAGACTGGCAGGTTTGTAGAAGAGCTTAGGGTATACGAAAGAGAAGTTGGAAGTTTTCAATTCCATGTCCCCGACCAGGATGTGATAAATGTCATCTCTAATCTTCCAGTGGAACTTGATGGCGTAGATACTGACCTAGTTGAGATTGTATCTCACAGAAACATGGTGCGAATAGGCACCAACAGGGTGAGAGGTGGAGCTCTTCGTGTACTAAATGACGGACTAATTGGAAGGTCTCGCAAGTTGCTCAAACTCATTGAATTGTATAATCTTGATGGCTGGGAATGGCTCAAGGACCTCAAGGGAGCAATCCAGACAGGAGATGCAGATGCTGCAGCTCACAGGATGAGAGAGGTAATTACTGGAAGATCAGTGCTTTCCATGCCTAAAAAACTGGGGGGATTCCGATTAAGATATGGGCGTTCATGCAATACTGGCTTTGCCTCAATTGGCATTCATCCAGTGGTTGCCGAGATACTAGACCACGCAATTGCCGTGGGTACTCAGATCAAGCTTGATGTGCCTGGCAAGGCCTCAACTGTAGCCTTTGTAGATTCTATTGACACCCCAATTGTTAGACTGACCAATGGAAACGTTGTAAAAATAAGAGACACAGCTCATGGGATTCAGCTAAAGCCAAACATTGCAAAGATTTTGCACCTTGGTGACATTTTGATAAGTTATGGAGACTTTTTAGAAAATAATGCCGAGCTCGTACCTACTGGATATGTCGAAGAGTTTTGGGCCCAGGAATTACAAGACAAGGTAACCAAGTACGAACCAAATGACACCGAACTTTTAGGCTATGTATCCAAGGTACCGGACCTAGATGAGGCATTTAGAATATCACTAAATTTTGGAATTGGCCTTCATCCACATTATCTATACTATTGGGACCAAATCACAATTGAAGAGTTTGAAAAAATTCTTCATCCAATAAAATTTGATGCAGACCTCATCATTTATCCAATGGACGCAAAAGATGTTCTAGAAAAACTCGGTGTTCCTCATGAGGTTGCAGGTAATACACTTCTCCTAAAGGATGTAGAGGCAAAGGTCTTTTTCTATCTATTATTTAGAAAACCAATTCAACTCGAAAAAGATCTCTCCGTTCCTCAAATCATAACAAAATCATCTGGCATAAAAATACCAAACAAATTTTCAACCTCTATTGGAGTAAGGGTAGGAAGACCAGAAAAGGCTGCATTACGAAAAATGAAGCCACCTGTCCACACTTTATTTCCGGTGGGAAACAAGGGTGGAGCATCACGTGATTTACTCAAGGCAGCAAAGCAGCCAAACTTTTACTGTAACATATACAATAGATTCTGCAAAAACTGTAACACCCCTTCAATTAGCATAGCATGTCCCAAGTGCCACGCAAAAACAAGCACCATCTTCATCTGTAACAAATGCAGGAACGAAGTTGAGACAGACCATTGCCCAAAATGCAAATCGCGAGCCCATGGGCATTCGTACCGCTCATTTCCTCTCAAAGATCTCTTGTATGCTGCTCAAGAGAGGACTGGATACAGGGCCCAGGAGCCATTCAAGGGCGTAAAGGAGCTCATAAACCAAGACAGAGTGCCAGAACCGCTTGAAAAGGGCCTAATCAGGCAAAGCCTTGGTCTTAATGTATTCAAGGACGGGACAATCCGATTTGATACAACAAATGCACCACTATCACACTTTAAACCATCTTGGGTTGGAACAACACCGGAAAAACTAGTCGAGCTTGGTTACACTCATGATACAAACGGTAATCCACTAAAAACATCGGATCAGCTTGTAGAGCTCAGAGTTCAGGATGTGATAATTCCAAAAGAATGTGGAGACAGCCTTGTCTTTGTATGCCAATACATAGACCGAGAACTTGCAAAACTTTTTGGACGCCAACCATTCTACAATGTAAAAAGTACAGATGATCTTGTAGGACAACTAATCATTGGTCTTGCACCACATACATCTGTTGGAATTGTTGGAAGAATAATTGGATATACAAATACCCAAGTGTGTCTTGGAACTGCAGTATGGCATTCTGCAAAAAGACGTGACGCTGATGGTGATGCAGATTCTATAATGTTGTTGATGGATAGTCTTCTTAATTTCTCAAGATTATTTCTTTCTGCAAGAATAGGTGGATTGATGGATGCACCACTGCTTGTTCAGCCTATTGTAATTCCCCAAGAGGTGCAGAGACAGGCTCACAACTTTGAGGTTGTCAAGGCATATCCACTCTCATTCTTTGAATCCACTCTTAGAAGAAAGAAAGCAAGTGAGATCAAAGATGTCGAGATTTTAAAATCAAGATTAGAGACAGAAAGACAATTTCTTGGCCATGACTTTACACACATGACATCCACACTTACCACATCAAAATCAAGAAGCGCCTACTCTACACTTGGTTCGTTGCTTGAGAAGCTTGACATGCAGATAAGAACTGCAGACATCATAAACGCAGTTGACCCAAGCGAGGTGGTCTCAATGGTGATGACAACTCACCTGCTTCCAGATATCATGGGAAACCTCAGGGCTTACTCTGGCCAATCTTTCCGATGTACTGCATGTGGTGCAAGTTACAGAAGGGTTCCTCTTGTTGGAAAATGTCTAGAGTGTGGCAATAAACTAATTCAGACAATGACAAGACCGTCTGTGCAAAAGTATCTCAAACTTGCAAAAAGAATGCTTGGCAAGTATACAATTTCACCATATCTTAGAGGACGTGTGCTCTCACTCTTGGATGAACTTGAACTAGTCTTTGGCAAAGAAGAAAGCAGCCAGTCTATTCTTACAGACTTTGCCTAGCGAATCTTGATGTAATCATAGCCGCCATGCTTGCTTTCAAAGCAATAGCGAACCTTCTGAAAGTCTTTTCTAAATTTCTTGACATCTGATGCAATCTTTTTCTTGTCTTTTTTATCCACAACTACTTTTTTGATAAACTCGGCTACTTGTTTCATGTCCGATTCTTTCATGCCAAGTCGTGTGAGTTCTGCAGTACCAAGTCTTATTCCACCTGGATGGAAATAGTTTCGTCCAGCCTTGATGTCTCCTGGTATGAGTTGTCTGTTTATGATGATGTTTGCTTTTTCAAGATCTGCCTCAATTGTTCCACCGTCGCCAAATGAAAGTACGTTTACAACTATCTGGTGAGATTTTGTAAATCCTCGTTTTTCGCCAAGTACTGAAAAACCAAATGAGTTGAGTGCCTCTGCAAGTGCCTTGGCATTCTTTATGACTTGGACTGCATATTTTTTACCAAACTCTAACATCTCTGCATAAGCAATTGCCTTTCCTGCCATGTGGTGCAAGTGGTGATTGCTGGTCATTCCTGGGAATGTTGCCTTTTTGATACTCTCACCATATTTTTCAAATGAGCAAACCATTCCACCCTGAGGACCAAACAAAGTCTTGTGTGTACTCATTGTCATTGCGTCTGCACCTTCTCTTAGCGGATCTTGGAATTGTCCTCCTGCAATAAGTCCTGCAACATGTGCACCGTCATAATTGACAAACATATTGTAACTTTTTAGAAAATCTGCAAGTTCCTTTACTGGGTGTGGGAATAAAAATACTGAACCGCCAAACATTGCTAATTTGGGAATCTTGCCAGCTTTTTCAAGTTCCCTTACTTTGTCTTTTGTCTTGTCAACATCAATTGTCATCTCTTCGGTATCAAATGGATAGAACTCAATGTCTAATCCATGGACAAGGCCTGCAGTACCTGCATGCTCTTTCTTGCCGTGTGATATGTGACCTCCAGATGGAATTGAAGGAGCAAGCATGACATCGCCTGGATTTGTAAATGCGGAATAGATAGCAAGGTTTGCAACTACACCAGAGATTGGTCTTACATCAACAAACTCTGCCTTGAATAGCTTTTTTGCAAGTGCCATGCACTTGAACTCTACCTCATCAATGTAGACACATCCAGCATAGACCCGCTCACCAGGCCAGCCTTCTGCGTATCTATTGGCAAAGTCTGAAACTGTTGCCTCTCGGACTGCCGGACTAGTAACATTTTCACTTGCAATTAGAGGAATTGAATTTGCAAACCACTCATTATGCGTCTTGAGCAGCGAAAGCACTTCTTTGTAAGATGATCGCGGTGAAGAACGAGACATATCTAGTCCCGACAGTTTTCCTAATTTAAAAACATCGAAAGTATTGAAAATTATCTATTCCAAGTGTAAAGCCTTTTGATCTCATAAGACATAATAAGGGAAAATCGACCTCTTGCAAATATGTCGATTCAATCTTCATCTGGTGGAATACCAGTAGTTATTCTAAAAGACGGTGCTCAACAGACCAAGGGTCGTGATGCACAGAAAAACAATATTGCCGCAGCAAAATTAATTGCTGAAATTGTTCATTCAAGTCTTGGCCCACGTGGAATGGACAAGATGCTTGTTGATTCCCTAGGAGACGTTACAATTACAAACGACGGTGCTACTATACTAAAAGAAATTGATGTTCAACATCCAGCTGCAAAGATGCTTGTTGAAATCTCAAAGGCAACTGACAATGAAGTGGGAGATGGAACAACATCTGCCGTAGTACTTGCAGGAGCATTATTGGAAAACGCCGAGACTTTGGTCTTGCAAGACGTGCATCCAACAATTATCGTTGATGGTTATAGAAAGGCTGCAATTAAGGCAGTAGAGCTATTAGAAAAAATGGCAGACAAGGTTTCTCCAACTGACAAGGATGTACTTGAGAGAATTGCAAGAACATCCATGCAGACAAAACTTGTCAGAAAAGACTCTGCAAATCTAGCAGACATGATTGTAAAATCTGTACTTGCAGTAGCTGAAAAGAAAGATGACGGATATCTTGTTGATATTGATGATATTAAAGTAGAAAAGAAAGCTGGCGGTTCCATCAAGGACTGCGCAATTATCAAAGGAATAGTTCTTGACAAAGAGATTGTCCACAGTGGAATGCCAAAGAAAATTGATCATGCAAAGATTGCTCTAGTTAACAATGCACTTGAGATTGACAAAACAGAGTTTGATGCAAAGATAAACATCACAAACCCACAACAGATGAAATCATTTCTTGATGAAGAACAAAAAATGATCAAAAACATGGTGGACAAAGTGATTGCTTCTGGAGCAAATGTTCTGTTCTGCCAAAAGGGAATTGATGACATGGCACAACACTATCTTGCAAAAGCAGGAATACTCACAGTAGAAGAATAAAAGAAAGCGATATGACAAAGCTTGCAAAAGCAACAGGTGCCAGAATTATAAGTAATTTCGATGACTTGTTTGAAAAAGATCTAGGTTCTGCTGATCTAGTAGAAGAAAGAAAAGTAGAGACTGACAAATGGACCTTCGTTGAAGGATGCAAGCATCCAAAAGCAGTTACACTTCTTCTAAGAGGCGGTTCACAAAGAGTAGTAGATGAGGTAGAGAGATCAGTTCACGATGCATTGATGGTTGTAAAAGATGTAATGGAAAAACCATTCATAGTAGCAGGCGGCGGTGCACCAGAAACTTATGCCGCAACAAAACTACGAGAGTGGGCAAAAACACTAGAAGGCAGAGAACAACTTGCAGTAGAAAAATTTGCAGACTCTTTAGAAGTAATTCCAATTACACTTGCTGAGAATGCAGGAATGGATCCAATTGACACATTAGCATCATTACGATCAAAACAACTCAAAGGAAACAAATGGACAGGAATTGATGTCATGAAAGGTCAAGTTGCCAGCATGCATACAAGCGATATCTTTGAGCCACTCTCAGTGAAGATCCAAATTATCACATGCGCAACAGAAGCAGCATCTATGATACTAAGAATCGATGATGTTATTGCCACTGCAAAATCTGCAGGAGGACCACCGCCAGGAGCAGAAGGTATGGGTGGAATGGGCGGTATGGGAGGAATGCCAGGTATGGGCGGTATGGGTATGCCTGGCATGGACATGTAATTATCTAGTCCAACATTTTCTCTCAAAGTTTATTTGACTAATCCAGATAGGAATTCTATGCAAATAGGCGGAACCAAAATTCTAACTGGTGCAAGATATGTCTATCTTGTAGCATTCTTTGCATTGCTCTCCGGATTGTTCTATCCTATAATCACTCACAGTAGCTGGGATCTAGTTATCTCTGGAACCCTGATTCTCTTTGTGGGTCTTGCAGGAACTGTTACAATTTACAAAGCAGCTACTGCTGACAAGCACAAAAAGGCCTATCTCATTATTGGTTTGGCCATCACCTCAGTTGCATTGTTCCTTGTGTACGGTGCAATAGGAAGAATCTAGGTCTTCAATATTTCAAATACATCTTAACAATCCGTATTATCAAAATACTCAGGCGTAAAACAGTTAAAATTTTCCTATTTAGATGTCAAAATAAAGATAGAACTCGTGAGGATGTGGTCTTATTGAGATCTCATGATCATCTGCCCTTTCTATCTCAATTATTCTATCAATGGTTTCATTTGAAAATATTGGTGCAAGGAACTTTCTATCGCTTTCCAACTCATCTAATGCCTCTCCCAAAGTTGCAGGCAAGTCCTTGATTCCTTTTGCAACTCGCTGAGCTTTTGTCATCTTGTAAATGTCCTCATACACTGGGTCACCTGGGTCCATCTTCTTTTTGATTCCATCCAGTCCAGCTGCCTGTACTGCTGCAAAGACTAGATATGGATTTGATGATGGGTCAGGTGCTCTGAATTCAATTCTCTTTATCTTGGAATATTTTTCTCCCTTGAAGTGTGATGGAATTCTAATTATTGCAGACCTGTTGCTTGGGCTCCATGCAATGTATACAGGTGCCTCATAACCCGGAACTAGTCTGTGATACGAGTTTGTAGTAGGAGCAACAATTGCAGATAATGCTCTTGCATGATTCATAATTCCTCCACAATAATATCTTGCAATTTGACTGACCTCTTCCTTGTCGTCTTTGTCATAGAAAATGTTCTTGTCGCCTCTCCACAAGCTTACGTTTGTATGCATTCCAGAACCTGCATCCATTGAAATTGGTTTTGGCATCATGGTTGCAACTTTGTCATACTTTTTGGCAATGTTTCTTATGACATACTTGTATGTCTGAGCACCGTCTGCAGCATTTGTCAGATTGTCATATCTAATATCAATTTCACATTGTCCTGCAGTAGCAACTTCGTGGTGATGATTGTCACACAAGATTCCAAAATATTCATTCAAACATTCAACACAATCATTTCTAAATTCAGTCAAGGTGTCAGCTGGTGTGCTTGGATAGTATCCTTTCTTTAGTGCCATTGGATAGCCCTTGCCCTCTTGGTTCCATGGGGCTTCCTTGGATTCTATCGAATATGACTGGCCCTTGTAAGGAGTGAGAACATCCCATGTAATTTTGTCAAATACAAAGAATTCTACCTCTGGACCCCAGTAACTATTGTCAAATCCCTGAGTCTTTAGATATTTTTCTGCCTTTTGTGCAATTCCTCTGGGGTCTGATTCCAGTCTACCCTTGTCCTTTCCCCAGTATACATCACAAATCAGTCTTGCAGTCTTTGCATTTGCCATCCAAGGAATTATAGCAAAAGTGCTTGGGTCTGGTTTTAAGACCATGTCCGAATCTTCGATTGATGCAAATCCTACTATCGACGAACCGTCAAGTTTTGGCAATCCATCTTGCATCTGTTGTGGGGTAAACAGGTTTGCAGAAATTGTAGTGTGATGGAATCTTCCCCTAAGACCTGTAAATTGTAAATCAATAAATTTTATCTGATCGTGCTTTATTTTTGAGAAAACATCTTCGGCAGAATAGGAAACGGGTACCGGCTCTCCACCAATCACTTTATATGGCAATTTTGCACCTTGATCATAACACAAAGGGGTCTATGATTTAAGTATTGTTGGATATGGAAATGTCAGAAATAAAAAAAATTGATGTAAATACATTGTATGCCATTCTTCTTCGCGAAGTAGAAAACGATACGGTTCAAGAGGTAGATCCTAACTTGTATCATAACATTGCAGAATTTCTTGGCAACATAAAGAACCATGATTATGATGGAGTAGAATCAAAGATTACAGAATCACTTGTACAAATGATAACAGAGATGACTTCGATTCTTTTGAAGACTAGAATTGAAAAAGCAACATCGTTAGATGAAATTGACTATACGAATCTTCTTGACGAAGAGAGATTCATTTTAGATTCTGAAGATGAGCTAAGACAAAGAAAAGAAACTATTCTTTCTGCAACACTGAACGGAAGACTAAAACTTTTAGAGACTGTGGGAGAAAACCACCGAGCCAGATCAATTGCTGTACGATTTCTCAAGCCTATAGACCAGATAATGGGCACAGACCTCCAGTCATATGGACCATTTGAGGCGGAAGATGTTGCCACTTTGCCATTTGAAAATGCACGGTCCCTGATTGGAAAGAAAGTGGCAGTAAAGGTAAGCTGGGAAGACTAGAAATTAGACAATTGATACTGGTGAGATTGTATGCATAACGGAATAGATCTAGACGTCTACTTTGAGATCATACTGTATCCAGTTGCAGGCCTATTTGTCATAGAAATGATCTCCAGACTGGCCAAGATTGCAAACTGGGTAAAACTCTTGACCCAGGCTATAATGTGTGTGGGATTTGGAATTGCGTATCTTGCAATGCAAGTTGCTCACTGGCTCACAGCTGGTGTATTGTTGGCACTTGCAATAGCTCTGTTTTACCAGGCAAAGCGCTCAAAACTTGATCCGCAAAAAGCGCTGTACTAACCAAACTTGCCAAAAATTCTCTTGATGAAACTCTGTCTGCCTATTCCCTTTGTTCTTTGAATCTTTTTTTCTCCGAATTTCTTTGATCTTATCTGGAATAGCTTGACACATCGATGTGATTCAGGCAACCTATGTTCTGCACAAAACTTGTCATTACAGTAACTGCATTCAAAAGGCAAGTCCTGTGTTTCTCCACAATATGCACAGTCAAATTGTTCCATGATTCATGATCAACTGTGATCCTAAATTAGTGTTAGTGAGCAAAACTACTTTTCATTAACAAAAACTTATTTACACAAGAGAGCATGATGAAAAATAGTTTTCAGTATGATAAAAGACCAAGTAGTTGTAGTAACAGGCGCTAGCAGCGGAATAGGATATGCAACTGCCATTGCAATAGCAAAAGCAGGTGCAAAGGTTGCAGTTGGTGCAAGAAGAGTTGACAAATTAGAGCAACTCAAAAAAGACATTGAAAAAATTGGCGGAGAATGTATCACGGTATCATGTGATGTAACAAAGCGCAGTGACTGTGAAAATTTGATCAATGCCGCAGTAAAAAAATGGAACAAGATCGATATTTTAGTAAATAACGCAGGATTGATGCCTCTTTCTTTTGTCAAGAACCTCAAGATAGACGAGTGGGACCAAATGATTGACGTGAACATAAAAGGCGTAATGTATTGTACTGCAGCTGCAATTCCTCATATGTTGGCTCAAAAATCAGGCCACATTGTAAACATCTCATCAATTGCAGGAAGAGTAGTATTTCCAGCAGGCAGTGTTTATTGTGCAACTAAATTTGCGGTATGGGCTTTTAGTGAGGGACTCAGACAAGAGCTATCTGTTAGAAATAATATCCGAGTTACAACAATAGAGCCTGGAATTGTAGATACCGAGCTTACAAATACAATAACTGACAAATCCTTGGAAGCATTTGTGAATCATTCAAAAACAATCCAGTCACTCAAGGCAGAAGACATTGCAAATTCTATACTCTTTGCACTCCAATCACCAGCTCACATGAATGTAAATGAAATCACCATAAGGCCAACTACACAAGAAAAATAGAGAACGGTGTACAACCCTGAAACCAATTAACATTGTAATCTTAGGCGGCGGTTTTGGTGGACTTGCTGCTGCAAATGAACTTCGAGAGAACCTTACTCAAGATATCAGAATCACAATAATTGATAAAAAAGACTGGTTCATGATGGACCTAGTCAAGCTCTGGATAATCAACGGAACAAGAGAGTTTGAACTTTCTAAAAGACCAATAGAAAATGTCACAAAGAAAGGAATTGAATTTGTAAATGAAGATGTACTAAAGATAGATCCTGTAAACAAAGCTGTTCGAACAAAATACAGACAGTTCCATTATGATTTTCTTATCATAGCACTCGGTGTAGAGCTTGCTCCTGAAAAAATTCCAGGACTGAAGGAAAATGGCTTTATACTTTATGACATCAACGATGTTCCAAAAATTAGGGACACACTAAGGCAAGTCAAATCAGGCAAGATTGCAATGGCAATCACTGGTCTGCCATACAAGTGTCCACCGGCTCCATTTGAGGCAGCACTTCTCATAAGGTCTATACTTGAAGAGACAGGAGCAAGCGATTCTGTCCAGATGGATTTTTTCAGTCCAACACCAATCACACTTCCAGCAGGTGGTCCACAGGTAAGCGAAGAAATATTTCAAATTCTAAAATCAAAAAAGATAGAGTTTCACGGAAACCATAAAACCATTGCCGTAGAGCCAAACAAAATAAAATTTGAAGACGGAGCGGCAAGCTTTGACATTTTAATCTCTGTTCCTCCTCACAAGGCTCCTTCTGTTGTGGTAGAATCTGGTTTTGCAGAAAGCGGAAAATTTGTAGCAGTTGACAAGACTTGCAAGACAAAATACGATCGTGTATACGCAATAGGTGATGTCAACCAAATAATGGTGACAGATAAAATAGCAGTACCAAAAGCAGGAATATTTGCAGAAGCTGAAGGTGTAACTGTTGCAAGAAATATTATTTCACAAATAAAAAATGAACTTGAAAACACAGTCTTTGATGGAAAAGGCGGATGTTTTCTGGAGACTGGCAAGGGAACTGCAGGATATATTCAAGTTGACATGTTTGCAACTCCAGATCCTCTGACACAACTACAAACTTCATCAACAGATCATTTTGTAGAAAAAGAAAAGTTTGAACAAGATAGACTGAAAAAGTGGCTCTAGATTTTCAAACACAAATTTCTTGACACAAAATTCAATCCTACAATTTAATAATTTCAACAATAGCCAGCACCTTGAGGGGCCGTAGTCTAGCTTGGTATGATGCTAGCCTGGGGTGCTAGAGGTCGCCGGTTCAAGTCCGGCCGGCCCCACCATTGTACAAAAATAGTTGAATTGCACAAATAATCACGACACAAGTTCATGAAAATATTATATCTGGTAAATCCCGATTTGAAACCAAAAGAAGTATCTGAATTATTTATAAACTCAGGCATAAAAAGACCTGCAAAAGATATCCCAAGAATAAAACGCATGATAAAAAATGCAAATCTGACAATATGTGCAAAAGATGGAAAAAACCTGGTTGGAATACTGCGTGCTGTAACTGACTTTAGCTACTGTTGCTATGTATCTGATCTAGCAGTTGACAAAAAATACCAACGCCTTGGAATTGGAAAAAAACTACTCAAGACTGCACAAAAAACACTAGGAAACAAAGTCATGATACTTTTGTTATCTGCACCAGAAGCAGATTCATTTTATTCA
>JANWJG010000103.1 GCA_025449485.1 Nitrosotalea sp.
GGTTTCCTTAGTTTTCCTATTGATGTGTGCTTTTCTAGATTTCATTAAAATCCCCGAGTAGAGAAGGGGCTTATGCCTCAACTAGATTTAATGTCTTCGGAATTAGATCTATTGATTTGACTATAATGTCAGCGTGGTTGTTCTCAAATAGAGATTTTTTTGCTTTTGGATCATTACTGGTACCGTATACACCACAAAATATTGTAGATATGCCAGATTCATCAGCCTTACGTGCCATTAGGTAGTCTTCCATGGAATCACCCACATATAACGAGGTAGTTCCATTCATGCCTTTAATTGATGATATAAGAGACTGAGGATTTGGCTTTGCCATTTCACGTGGTTCGTCTTCTAGAAATTTTGAATTATCCAGATCAAATTCTTTGAATAAATCTTTGAGAGAGTGTTTTGCAGATAAATGTCCCCTACCTGTTACAATAGCAATTTTCTTTCCAAATCTATCATGTAGTTTAGTAACAAGATCTTTATTCAAAATCACAACATCATTTTCGATCAATCCAAGACCATGAAAAAACTCTGAATTTCTTCGGTATAGTTGTTTATACAATTCAGAGCCATAAAATATTTCATCAAATATTGAGGAAAGAGGATTTTGGAATTTTGTACCTGGATAAGATAATTTTTTTCTAATGTCAGAAATATCAGCGTTTATAGCATTCATGTATTTCTCAACAGAGTTGATCCCACTATGGTCTGCATTTTCAATTACTTTTAGGATGAATTTGGAGAAGGGTTCATTTCTTTTCTTTGCTGCAACAATAGCAAGTATCAATGCATATGTAACATCAATTTCGTCATTAAAACCACCACTGGCTTTGAAACCTTCTATCATTGTTGTTGTCACCAACCCTGATTCATTTACTTGTGTCATTTCTTTTAGGATAAAATCTACAGTTTTTTTTATGGCCAAATCGTAAGAGTTTGACACATCAATTAGCACTCCATCACAGTCAAATACTATCGAGTCTAGTTTTTTTATTTTCTCAATCTTTGTTGGATCTATTGTGATCCCTTCTTGTATTTCCTTTAGAGTCAATTCAGTAAATCCCGTATGGCGGTAAGAAACTTTGAATTCATATCTTGTGAACCTACTGTAACTCGTAGGCAACCCTCATGCGGGCCAACCTTCCCAAGATTCTTTATTGATATACCTTGTTCAATTAGCGCCTTGTAAATTCGTTGACTGGAACCTCCAGCAGAAAAGAGAACAAAATTTGCTTTTGAATCAAATACCTCAAATATCTTCATTTGTTGTAGATTAGTAATAATTCGTGAACGTTCTTTCTTGACAAGATTTGCAACATCTGTAAAATATTTTGATTGTCGTAGAGCAAGTATGCCAACCTCTATTGCCAATGTGTTCAGTGGGTAAGGATACTGGATCACTCTTGTGAATGTGTCAATTATCTGCGCATTAGCCACAAAATACCCTACTCTTAGTCCTGCCAATCCAAATGATTTAGACAAGGTCCTAAGTACGATAAGATTATTGATCTTTTTTGTCATTTCTACAATAGAATAATCAGAAAATTCAACGTATGCCTCATCGATGATTACAAGACCTTTGAATTCGCGAATCAACCTTTCAAGATCTTTTTTCTCAAATTGAAATCCGGTTGGATTGTTTGGTGTATCAAGATAAAGAATACTAGCTTTCTTGGAATTTGACAAGAATTTTTCTAGATTAAGAGTCATACTCTTGTCAAATGGAATTTTTATTGTAGGAATGCAATATAGCTTACATCGTTCTTCAAAGAACCCAAATGTTGGATCAGATGTCAGTATTTTAGTGTCTTTAGAAGCAAAGTTACTTAGAAAAAGATCAATAATCTGATCAGAGCCATTTCCAACTCCAATCATTTCTTTTGGTATTCCTATGTACTTGGAGATATCTTGTACCAGTCTTTCTGTTCCTCCCAATGGGTATTCCCTGACATCCATGTTTTCTTTTGCATCGGTTATCATTTTTTTAAGTAAATCGTCAGAGACTGCATAATTTTCATTGGAATCTAGTTTTATCACATTCAAGTGCTTTTCAGGTTTTTTGTAACCTGCAAGTTTAGAATATTTTTCCAATTCCTTTGCAAACCAATCTTTTTTCATGACAATCTACCCTTTACTGCTTCATAGTGATTTGGCAAGCCCTCTGCTTCAGTCAGGGCTTTCAGATATTTTGAAATTTTCTTTAATGCAGATTCTGAAGATTCTACCTGAGTCTGTATCTTCATGTAGTCTAACACTCCTAATGAACCCCTAGTTCTGCCAAATCGGTTAGTTGGAAGTATGTGATTTGATCCTAACAAGTAATCACTAGCTGATGAAGGAGTATTCTTTCCTATCAGTGTCAGTCCTGCAGATTTTATTTTCTTTGCTAACTGTTGTGGTTTTTTTGTGATTATTTCAAGATGTTCAGGCGCTAGTTTATTTGCAAAATCTATCATTTGTTGTTCCGTATTACACATGGCAATAAATCCATTTTTTTGTAGACTCTCTTTTACAATCAAAGATCTCTTGATTATTTTGATTTTTTTCTGTAATGAATTTAATACCAAGTCTTTTAGTTTTGGAGAATTTGTGATAAGACAACACATGGTATCAGGACTGTGTTCTGCTTGAGAAATCAGATCAAGTGCAACAAGTTCTGCATCTGCAGTAGCATCTGCAATTATAGCAAGTTCTGTAGGCCCTGCAACCATATCAATTGAGACCACCTCACTGAGCAATGATTTTGCAAGTGTAACAAATGCCCCACCTGGGCCCACTATCTTGTCTACCTGTGGTATTGACTCGGTGCCATATGCCAAGGCTGCAATGGCTTGAGCTCCGCCTATTCTATAGAACTGGTCTACACCGCAAATGTCTCCGGCTACTAGTGTTAATGGATCCATCTCCCCTTTTTCATTAGAAGGAGACACTGCTATTATTTTCTTAACACCCGCAACTTTTGCTGGAACAACAGACATGACAATAGTACTAGGATATCTTGCTTTTCCACCAGGAATGTAACATCCTACAATATCAATTGGTGAGAATGTTTTTTTTATTACAACTCCATCAATTGTTACACATACATCAAGTAGATTTTTTCGTACAGCGTTCTCAGATTTTTCTAATCTTGTTTTTGCAAGTTTGATTCCAGCAATCTGTTCTTTTTTGACCTTAGAGTATGCTGACTTGATCTCTTGTGGTGTAATCTGTAAAGAACTAATTTGTATACCGCTGAATTTTGTTTCATACTCCTTGAGAGCTTTGTCTTTTCGTTTTTGTATATCAGATATGATTGAGAGTACTTTTCGTCTTACTGCGTTATTCGTTTTTGGTCTCACAGATTCCATAATAGAATCCATGTCTTTGACATCGATGATTCGCATCAACTTTCTTCATCACGTTTTATCTCCTCAAGTGCCAGTATCTGTTTGGGCTCATGTACCACTAGACCTTGAGCGATTTTTCGTAATGTCGGAATCATTTTGTGGAAGTCAGACTTTGGAATTATTGTATTGATGCCATACCATCCTTTTTCACTCAGAGGGCTTATGGTAGGACGCTTGAGAGAAGGTAGCTCACGTAATAACTTGGTAAGGTTTTCTTCTTTTACATTGAGAAATAGGTGTAGGTATTTTTTTCCTTCTACTGCACCTCTCAACATAGTTACTATGTCATAGATCTTTTCTCGTTTTGATTTATCTTTAAGCGATGTTTTATTTGCAATTAATACAGCAGATGACTCCATCACAGTTTCAATTATTTTCAATTGGTTTTGTGTCAGAGTAGTACCAGTCTCTGTTACGTCAATTATTGCATCAACATCCTCCGGAGGTTTTGCTTCTGTTGCGCCAAAAGAGAGAAAGATCTGGATGTTTTTATTAGAACCTTGACTTAACCATGGTGTTACAATGATTGGTTGTTTTGAACCATAAAGTTTCTTGTAGCTTTTACATTGCATGATAAACTTAGCTGTTGTATTCAGATATTCAGAAGAAATTCGTAGTATTTTTTTCTTCTTTGCATAAGATACAATCATGTCGTCTAATGATTTGAAATTATAAGAATCAGGGATTGCAATTACAAGTTTTATTTTTCCATATTCTAAATCAAGAAGTATTTCCACATCAGAATTTGTTTCTTTGACCCAATCTCTTCCTGTTATACCTACATCATACAGACCTGCAAACACTAAATTTGGAATTTCTTGAGGACGCAACATCTTGACTGAGATTTTTGGATCGTCCAATATCACGCGATATGTTCTGTCTCTTCTAACTACTCGTGTCCATGATCTCTCAAGTATCTTAAAAGTAGCTTCCTCTATGCTACCTTTTGGAACAGCAAATTTTACCAACGTAGTCCTAACAAACTTCTTTGGATATATATTTAGTCGCCTAGAGATTCTCTAGAATTTCCTTTGCCCGTGTTACCGATATGTTTCCTTCTCTAGTCATTTGGGCTATTACACTAGCCATCTTTTCTTGTGGAACCCCAGCACTTGCTGCTATGTTTTGTGCATGTAGTTTCATGTGTCCTTTTTGTATTCCTTCTGAGGCCAGTGCTCGTATGGCACTAAGATTTTGTGCAAGTCCTGCAGCTCCTATAATACAAGACAGTTCACGGGCAGATTTTACGCCTAGAATTTTCACACATGTCTTTATCATTGGGTGAATGTTTATGATTCCACCAACTATTCCCACTGACATTGGTACTTCGATCTCTCCAACTAAATTTCCATCTTGGTTCTTTTTCCATTTGGTAAGGGACGTATACTTGCCGTGTCTTGATGCATATGCATGCGCTGCGGCTTCTATTGCTCTTGTGTCCTGTCCAGTAGAATTTGCAACTGCAATTATTCCATTCATTATTCCTTTATTGTGAGTGACAGCTCGGTATGGATCATTTGCAGCAAACTCATAAGCCCAGATTATGTTATCAACAATATCTTCTCCTCCCAAATCTTCTTTATCAAAAATAGCTGTGCCCTTTACCAGCCTTTTTGTTGAATAATTAGATAATATCTTTAGAATAACTCTTCCTCCAGTTATTTTTTCAATCAACGGTGCAATTGCTTCACACATTGTATTAGTTACATTAGCTCCCATTGCATCTCCTACATCAATTAAGATCTCAACAACAAGCATAGAGCCTGATTCTGTCATGACCTCTTTACACGAAACTTTTTTTGCACCCTTTCCCATTGTTGAGAGAGTTTTGCTTTTTGAATTTGCAAGAATAATGATCTCTTCGGATTTTTCTGTGATTTTGGAAATAACAGATTTTACATCAACATCGACAACTTGGACTTGGCCAATACTGTATGAATCATCAGCTTCCATTGTGAAACCTCCGTGTTTTCTTGCAATCTTGGCTGCTTTTGATGCGGCTGCAATAACTGATGGTTCCTCAATTACCATTGGAATGAGATAATCCTTCCCATTTATTTTGAAATTCGTAGCTATGCCAAGTGGATATGATACGATTCCAATGGCATTTTCAACCATGTTGTTGGCTTGATCAAAATTGATGCCTCCATCACTCTTTAGAGTTTGAATATCTTCTTTTGAAAGATTTGAGAATGATTCTAACGCTTTTAATTTTTCGTCCCTTGTCTTTTCATGAAATTTTGGAATTGATGAATCAGACAATTTATTTGATCACCCTCAGTAACTTATCATCTGTTTTGTCTGGAAATCCTTGCCCATCTGTGTTTCCTGTAAGTATGTACAGGTAGTCATCTGGCCCCACGCCAACCTCACGAATTCTTCCCAAGCCATCCAATATGATCTTTTGTGATGTTACATTGCCATTAGAGATAGGAATTTGGTACAGGATATTTCCACGGAGAGTGGCAAGTATTAGACTATTTTTGAAATCAAGTTTTCCTGATGGACCATAATAGGCAATCCCTGCAGGCTCTATGCTGATATTATAGCAGTTAAGAGCAGATTGGTATTCTACTGAACCAGAACACTCTTGGCTTGGCCATCCATAGTTTTTGTCTTTCTTGATGAGGTTTATTTCATCATTTTTTGTTGGCCCTTCCTCAGTCTCATAGAGATTTCCTTGGTAATCCCATGCTAGGCCTTGTGGGTTTCTATGACCAAATGAATACACTGGTGAGTTTGGATTGGGGTTATCACTTGGGATAGAGCCGTCATCATTTAGTCTTAATATTTTTCCAGCAAGAGATGCTCTATCTTGGGCAGCATTCTCATCTGTTGCGTCACCTGTGCCGATGTAGAGTCTGCCATCAGGGCCAAATTTGATTACTCCACCATCATCAAATTCAGCACCTGGGATCTTATCCAGTATCACCTTTGCATCTGTGATCTTGTCATTTAATTCTGTAATTCTCAATACTTTGTTCCACAGTTTGTCACCTTCCTTGTATGTATAGTAAACATAGAGGAAATGGTTTTTTACAAAATTTGGATGTGTTGTTACTCCAAGAAGACCTGCATCTGAAATATCAGCTACTCGAAAATCAGCGACAGATTCGTTAACAAGTATACCGCTATCTATAACTCGCAGTCTTCCAACTTTTTCAGTAAAAAAGATTTTTCCATCACCAAATGTTAATGCCCATGGTTTTTGTAAATTTGTTGCAACAACTTGTACTGCATCAGTTCCTGCAGAACTTGTAGTAGTTGGTTTTGGAATTACGATAGAACCTGATGGTGATGTGATGATTAAGATTGAAGCTACAACTGCAGCTACTATTGCCAATATTCTAGTTTTTTTATCCACAGGACTGAGACTTTAGAAATCCTATTAATTATTTCTAAATTCTTTTAAAGAGTATATATCACCCTTGAGGCTTTTCTCCACTTAGCGGGGTGGGGAAGTCAGACTAAGGGGCTAAGTCATCCCGGCGGGCTCATAATCAACACTGATGAGATACCCGCAAGTCAGTAGTTCAAATCTACTCCCCGCTATCTTCAAGA
>JANWJG010000104.1 GCA_025449485.1 Nitrosotalea sp.
CTGACTGTTGCTGTCCTCCAGACTGGAAAAGACTAGTGCTATAAATTACAACACCAGTTCCCAATACAATTGAAGCAACTAGAATAATGATAGTAGTCAGTACTGCACTGATTGCCTTTCTGTTTTTGGTGGTCATACTGGACATATTTAATTAACTATGTTTGTGTATGCCTAGGTAAATCTAAGCTAGTATGTATCTCGAACTTACATATACTTGTCTGAAAAATTACACCTTTTTTGGCAGATTATCATGACTACAATTTAAAATTACAGTTCAGATGATGCGGCAGTTTTATAGGCAGTTATAAATTTGACCACAAGGTCTTTGAGGTCAGTTCCTCTTACATTATTTTTAAATTTCTTTGTAACAGTCTTTGTTATCCCAATTCCAATGAGTGTAATTCCAGAAATCTCAGTCTTCTTTACTATTTTTGAAAAGGCCTCATGTATCCTATCATAACCAGAGGGGTGGCCATCAGTTATTACAAATATAAATTTTCTTTCCCTTGGATCGTCCATCAGTATCCTTGCTGCTAACTCTAGGCCATCTGGTAGTAAGGACAATCCGCCTTGTTTAATATCTCCTATACGTGCCCTTGTTTCCTGATTGTATCTTTCCTTAAAGTCTTTGATTACGTAAAAATTATTATCAAAGCTATAGAGCGCCCAAGCATCTTGCTTGCCTGTAAGTTCATTAGCAGACTCTGAAACAGCTACTGTGAATTCTTGTAGTTTGTCAAATCGTAATTGCATACTAGCACTTTTGTCTATCAGTATGACCCATGCCTCTTCTCCTCGTCTTAGTTCATCTCTTTCAAATATGTCAGTTGTTGCACCCTCCGAAGCTACTGCCTGTATTGCCATTTGCATATCGATGTAACCTATCTGGTCTATTTTTGGATCATCAACAAGGTTTGACACCATTCTAATTTGTTGTCGAATTCTTCTAAGCATTGGCAGGGTTCTCAATTTTATTTCTTCATATGCCTTAAGATCTCCAACAGGTATGATAATAGAATCAAAGTTTAGGCCTTTGAGGTATTTGGAATATCTTCTAAGAAGCTTCCTTTTCAGCCACTGGTTGTTTTCCCAGTGATGATCTAATTTTTCTATATGGTCCGCAAACTCCCCAAATGGTTCGAACTGTAATCCATCCTGCTCTATCTTTGGACTCCAGGAGCGCTTGTGGTGATCTTGAAACGGAAGTGTGACTTTTTTTATCGACTCTTGATTTTTGTAGAGAAATGTTGCAATAGATAATAATTTTTCTTCAAATCCGGCCTTCCCAATATTTTGAATGATTTCATCCCTTGCAGATGCAACTGCAGAATTATCACAGATTGTTTGAAATGCAGTACCAGAATTGCCAGCAAGCATGCGCTTATCGCGAGCCTTTATGTTTTTCAAAATGTGTTTTTCCATATTATCAATATTCTGCCAGATTTCCTTATTCTTATGATGCAAATATCTGTCAGCTAAAATATCCTCGATAAAATCAATTACTTGCCAGCATGTTGCAGGTGTTTTTCGCTTTACCCATTTTTCATATTTTGAGTACGGTGAAGTGGCAGCATGTGATGATAGGTGGTATATTGTGGCCAAAAATAGCGACCACATGTTTTTTCTATCTTCCGGAGTATTTTCAAAGACCATCCCCTCAAACACAAATTTTTCATTGACAAGTTTGGGCACCGGTACTACCATCATAGGATTTCGAATCGATTCCAAGATTGGATAGGTAGAAGTTCTTGAAAATATTATGCCGGCATCTTGAGGCTTTACGTCTGCAAAACTATAGAATATCTTGTACACATAGTCAAAGAATTCTTCTTCATGCACCATTTACATTTCAGCTGTCTTTTTAATAATTTTCCTAACTATTCCCTGAATTTCATGGTCGTCACTTGTAAGTGAGACTATGGTCTCGTCTGCAGCATCCAAGAGAGAGGTACCGTCAGCAATAATTTTTGCCCAGTTTATTAAATCACCAACTGATGGACCATAAGGTAATTCACCAGTCTTGTATTGCTTTCGTAGTTCAGCTCCGACTTTGATTATAATTTCTGCATCTTTTTGACTGACACCAGTCTTTCTTACAACAAGATCAATTTCCTTTTGGTCAATTTTAGTTCCGACACTCATGTAATCAAAGTTCAACCAGACACTCATTCTTCTTCTCATTGCAGCGTTGATTGGTTTTGTTCCGGCAAACTCTGATGATACTGGGTTCATACTGATTATAAGAAATGCATCCTTGTGTCTTTGAATAATTTCATTATCTTTTTCTGTCAATACCATGTGACCTCGCTGGTCAAGAATTGGGTTTAGCCTTGTAGCTATATCTTGCTTCATCATGTTGGCTTCGTCCAGATATAAAATTCCGCCATATCTACACCAAGATGTTATAAGTCCATCAATCCAGTTTTCTTTTCCAAGACCTACATATCTTCCAAAGAGATCAAAGACAGATGTTTGTAAACCACAGTTAATCTCCCATAATGGCAGACCTGCAAGTTCTGCTACAAGATATACAATGTGTGTCTTACCCGTGCCACTTGGTCCTATAAGAGCGCATTGTCTGAAAAATTCAAGAGCTCTTGCAATTCGCTCTACATATTTTTCACCATTATCAAGATATGCAGGAGTATCTTTTGGAATCAATTCTGCAATTTCAGGTGCAAATGTCCATTTTGCGGAATCAAGGTATCTTTTTAGATCATAATGTTTTGATAAAACGTGACTAGTTCTTTTCATCTTTGAGACCGTGATATTGCAATTAAACTTTGGATCTACAACTTTGGTACTGGTCCTCTCTACTATTCTTGGATTTACCTCACCCTTGGAATCAGTCATGGTATGAAATAGTCGTGACACATGTTAATCATAGAATATGTACTAATGTAATACAGACAGTGTCTTAAGTTTCGATCTTAGCCCTAAAACAATAATGATTCCTAGTATAGAAATATCATCTATTTCTGTAAATAAGCTAAAAAGTGGCATCCCATTTGAAAAGTATCACATCGATGTTTCCATAGATGAAGCAGAAAGTACTGAATCAAGTATGAAATTAAAATACAAATTCGTCTTACTTTCTACGCCTACAAACGCCAAGATAAGTATGGAAGGATTTACTACAATATCAGGCAATGAGGCCGAGACAGTAAAATATTTCGAGCCTGATGAGAAAAACGTCCCTCAAATTGTAAATATCGTATACGGAGAACTTCTTCCACTGCTCTATGTTCTAACAAAAAGTCTTGACATTCCTTGTCCAGCTTACAAGATCTCTCAAATTTCACAGACAGCAATACCCCAAGATACCACATCAGAACAGATTCAAAGAGAGCCGCAGATTCAAGCAAAGCAAGAATCAGAGGCAACCATAGAAGAGGTTGTGGAAGCACAGGCTGTTGAACAATCTACTTCTCAAGAATCAGATCCACTTGATGAATTAGAAAAATTTGTAGAAGGACAGAATGTAAGTTCACTTTAGATACACACTTATTTATAACAGTAATTTTGAAAAAGGGTTCCTAATACATGTCGTTTCTTGCAAACAAGCACATAGGTGTGAGCACCGTAATTGCTTCTGCAATTTTGATTGGTGGTGTAGCTGTAATAGGAAGCAGTATTGTTTTGTGGGCTAATAGTAAACTTTCATCATCCGAAATAGGGTTAACATCTGTTTCTACAACTAATACTAACAAATTTAACGAATTTTTGGCAATAGAAAATGTTTGGTTCTGTAAAACCACTTGTCCTAGTGGCTCAGCCCCACCTAGGGCAAATGTCACGCTAACCAATATTGGTACAATTGGTCTTAACGTGACACAGATACAACTTGTCAATTCAACTTTAACCGTTACATATACAATAAAACCAAATGTCTCCATTTTACCAGCTCAATCATACTCATGGTCAAACAAATATACTGCACATACCAATCTACCAGTCACTGTTTTGATCACAACTGCAAGAGGCACAATATTTACAACGCAGGTGACACCACCATGAGAACAAGAAGAGGACTTAGTACTGTAATTGGAGCTGTATTTGCAGTAATTGTAATTTCTACAAGTATTGGATACGTTGCATATAGCATGAACCTCTTACAAAATTACAATCAATCTGTTTTAGCAAGAAACCAACTATCCACAGATAAGGGAAGTGAGAACTTTCAATTATACAGTCTTAAAGTTGCAAGCAACAAATTTAACATCACCGTAGCTAACACTGGCAGTGTTCCAATCAACATAACAAGGATGTGGGTTCAAAACACTACTGCTACGGACTGGGTTAATTATTATACAATCAACAAAGCGGTGAATCCTGGAGCCCTAATTACAAACATAGGCCAAAGTAGCTCTGTCAACGTAAATACAGCTAATGCATATAACATAAAGCTTGTAACATCAAGAGGAAATTCAATCCAGTTTTCCATGGGCTCTACTGCCGCAAAGCCACTTTACATGCAGCTTACAATGGTTCCAACTGTAGTACTCACTGGAAAAAATGTAACATTGCTTTACATTGTGATAAATAACATGTCAAGCAATAACGCATTAGTCAATGTGCAACCAAATATTCCTAGTTGTTCAGGCACAGCTACGGGTTTTACACTAAAGTCAGGTCCACTACCTATCCAGTTTCCCACTCTACCAAATGGAGGTGTCGCCATTTTCAAATGGGTATACACATTAACCGGAACGATACCAGGACAGCGTGAAACATGTACTGTGTCACTTGCAAACGGAGTTGCTGGAAATACTGGATCTGATACCGTTTGGGTACAATAATTTTCTATTTGTAAAAAAGCAGATATACTATAAAGAAAAAACGGGTATAAAAAAAATTGAAAATTCATGTTAAATGCATGACTTTAGAATCAGTTCCATACCATATGATATACAAAGTATTTTGCGTCAGTTCCACATTTGGTACGAATCTTTATATCAAGACTGATGGTATGTAATATTTATGAATAACAAGGCAGCCATAGTAACAGCAGTTATAGCGTCAATACTTGTTGTGGGCATGATTAGCCCAATAGGTCCAGTCTATGCGCATGTCAATGTTTGTTCATCTTCTAATGATCATGATAAGGATGGCATACCATTTTCAGCGTTGTGGGCTGCTGTTTGTGATCTACAAAGCCAGATAGATGGTTTACAGAATCAGATTAACAACTTACAGGGAGGAGGTCAAAGCAGTGTAGTTACAAAAGAAGTACAATTAACCCCTGCAACGGGTTGTGCTAAAACGCCAGATACGTATTTTGTAAATGGATATTGCCCAGATAGTACTAGTTCTTTATTTTTCATAAAAGATGCTGCAGTTGGAAATAATTCCGTAATTGATGTGAGTTCAGTCAATCCGCCTGGCGGATATGCTCCAGCACAATGTTCTGTAACCACCATTAATTTAGTTGAGGGTCCAGATATGGGATTCGTGATCAATTGTTCTACAGCACCAACACCCACCACGTTGTTGAACTACATCATATTCAATCCATCAACATCAAATACTTGTACATCACCACAAGTATTACAAAACGGAGTTTGTGTTACACCACCAGTGGTATGTACATCACCACAAGTATTACAAAACGGAGTTTGTGTTACACCACCAGTGGTATGTACACCACCTAAAGTATTAGATAAGACAACTAATACATGTATTACACCAACACAGAATGATGACAAAGACAAAAAGCAGGGTAACGATTCCCAGTTCACAAATTACAAAAACGAAAATAAGCATTAAGTATAATTTTACAGGGTAAATTAGACGAATTTCATTACTCAGATACTATCTCATCCCACAGATAGATTTCAACTCTACAACATGTTTGCATGAGATAGTGAAACAAGTTGACAAGTCATACTAACGATTAGACTGCAAAACGAGTTGTAACTTTGACTTACATACACATCTTATTTATATATAAAAACGCTCTTTTGATAATGGTGCCTGACCCTAGTCAGAACGATGACAGTCTAGCCGCTGCAGTAAAGGCAATGGAGGACCTGGTGGATGAAGCAGTTCAGGTATACGAGTTAGACAAGGAAAAGGTAAACGTTACAGACGACCTCTACAATTCTTTAAAAATTTTAACAGGTTATCTTGGTTTTACAATAGACTTGCCATCAGAGCTTGTCAGTCTCCCTTCAGATACAAGAGTAATACTTGCACCATCTTTAGATCTTTTTATTGTAAAACCTAATTTTAAATCTGAACAAAAAAGACTTGATCAATTATCACTTGATGAAATATCAAACGTTCTAAGATATGCCATTCCGAATATAATTAACATGGCAAGAACTGACAGACTCATAAAGAGTAAAAAGATTGCATTCCTAAGAGAAGGAACAAAGAAACTCAAACGACTCCCAGGCTCAAGTGTAGATGAGACAATGATAACAGATAATGTTCACATGGAGAAGAACCAATAGAGATGCAAGAAAGAGCAATTTTTCGATGTAATACCGTAACTGAGCTACAATCAGCATTAAAAAAAGAGCTGGATAAATTACAAAAAGAGATTGAGGAGTATTCCAAAACTATTGGAGAAAAGTTACGCAATGCCGAGACAGAAGACCCAAAAGAGATTGAAGAATTCAAAATAGCACTAGAGGGACCAAAGGATCCCAAGAAAAAACAACCAGTAAAGAAAAAAGAATCAAAACAATGGAAACAGATACAGGAACTTACAATTTTTGACGGAATCGGGGTCAAGGGAGAACTGGAGATTTACTTTAAGAGTTTAGAAGAATTAAATAAAAAACTTGAGAAATTAAAAAAAATATCTGAATCTTTAGATTCACTTGTTAACCAAGGATTCAGAAGAGATATCGGGGTAGTTGCATTGTTGGGAAGCGACCTTTCTTTTAGGATATCATTTCTCAAGGCAGTTGTGCCCAAGGCAAAATTTACGTATAAATCGATCTTGGATGTTGAGGCTGAGAATCCAATTGCTTTATAAATTTAATATTTTTAAACCATTTTTAATGAATAAATTATATAATTTATACATAAAAAGTAAAAAATATGAAACCGCTGGATCATTAAACAGACAGAATCGATCAAAACAATTAGACTTGCCAACAATATATGCAACTGGTCTTAATGGAGGGATCTAGAAAATGAAAAACGAAGAAACACAAATCACAATATTTGACAAAGACGTAGACTCGACTTTATCTGGTCACAGGTTGACATTAGATAAGTTAAGAGAAGACCTGTCAAAATTTGGACTTACTGCAAACCAAGCAAAGGTATACATCTTTCTTGGCAAGTATGGTTCAAAGACAGCACCTGATGTTTGCAAGGCATTAAAGTTACCAAGAACTGAAACCTATCACTTGCTAACAACTCTACAAAATAAGGGAATAGTTGCAGCCACTTTCCAACATCCAATCAAATTCTCTGCTTTGCCATTAGAAAAAGCAGTGTGGGTTCTAGTAAATGCAGAAAAAGAAAGAGTAAATTCATTGCAGCAACAAGAAAAATCAATTACAGAACTATGGAACACCATTCCAGAATTTACAACAACCCCAGAATCTAAGGAAAACAAATTCCAGATGCTGCAGGGAAATAATCAAGTAAATGGCAAAATTAGAGAAATGGTAAACACGGCAGAGTCTGAATTTCTGTCACTTGGTTCTGAGAAAGATTATCTAAAGTTTTATCATTCAGACTTTTTCGAACCATTATCCAAGTCAGATGTAGATTACAAGATTCTTGCAACCGCTTCAGACAGAGCCACATACATCTTTGATGAAGTAGACAGAAACAAGGTCAGAACAGTCCCAAGTGACCTTAAGGATAACCTTTGTTTTCTGCTAAAGGATGGCGGAGAGTTGCTCTTCTTTATAAAAAATGCAAGCCAGACATCTGATGTAACAGCAATTTGGACCGACTCTGAATCAAGGATTTATTCAATGAAGATACTCTTTGATTCAATCTGGTCTAAATCAAAAAATATACATCTGTAATTTTTTTATGGAATCAATCTTGGATGCATCACTTGCATTCCAGAATCACTTATTCTAATAGGAAGTATCTGCTCACTGTGTTTAATTCCACGCATCTTTAGAACATGAATAGCCCTCTCCATAGTATCTTCACGTCGAATATGATGTAACAGTATAATCCCAGATGTTACGTACCAGTCTAGCGGTACTTGGATTTCACTAGTCTCAGAAATCAATAATGAAGTACAGTGTTGGGATTCTAGTGCATGAACCATCCCTTGCAAGCCTTGTCTAACATAAAATTCATTTGTATATTGCATTGCAAGTACAGACAATGAATCAATTACCAATCTCTTTGCCCCAATTCGTTTTATACTGCTCAATATCAATTGTGTCAAGTGCATAAAGGGTAATGATTCTCCCCTATAGAGAGATTCATCAAGTGCGACAAATCCTTCTTCCATTTTAAACGGTCTTGCATCAATGATGATTATTTTTCCCTGTTCAATCAAATTCTGAATATCCCATCCGTATGACATGAAGTTATTTTTTACAGAGTTTGGACTTTCGGATAAGGTTACAAATATTCCTGATTCATCAAAATCTTTTGCGCCATAATATAGAAACTGCATGCCCAGAGTAGTCTTACCACTACCAGGCTGACCAGATAGAACAACATTCATGCCTTCTCTTAGTCCACCTGATAATATAGAATCAAGTCCTGGAATTCCAGTCCGTACTTTTTCCGAAAAAGACATAACAAAAAATCCATAAAATATTATTTAAAGACGAGGAACATTTTCGAAGTAACATTTTATGCATAAATGAGTTTGGCTCAAGCCTAAAGTCACCACAAAGTTACCTTTTTGTAAAGCAGGAATACAGGTAGCCTGTTGACTCGAGTTTTAGGCATCATCGGTGGAGGTCAATTAGGAATGATGCTTACTGAAGCTGCTAAGAAAATGCCTGAACATATTTCAGATGTCATAGTATTAGATCCTACCAAGAATTGCCCTGCTGCAAAAGTAGGCGCAAAACAGATTGTGGCCGATTTTTCTGACAAAAATGCAATAGTAGAACTTTCTTTACAATCAGACATCATAACCTACGAGATTGAATCTGGAAATGCAGATGTATTACAATCAATCAAGAATACCATACCGATAAATCCAGATCCTGAAACGTTAAGGATAATTCAAGATAAATTTCTCCAAAAAAAATTTCTTCAAGAAAATGGAATTCCAGTGACAGACTTTGCATCTGTTGCATCAGTATCAGATATTGAAGAAAAAATCACATCTTTTGGATATCCTGCAATGCTCAAGATGAGACGTGACGCATACGATGGAAGAGGAAACTATCTAATAAAAACAAAGGAGCAGATCAAGGAAGCATACAACAAATTTGAAGGAAAGTCTATCATGCTTGAGAAAAATGTAAGGTTTCAAATGGAAATATCAGTAATAGCGGCAAGAAATACCAAGGGAGAGATTGCAATATATCTACCAGTAGAAAACATCCATGAAGAAAGCATTCTAAAAATGACTATAGCCCCAGCTAGAATAAGCAAAAATGTTTCTCAGGAGGCAGAAAGAATTGCCCAAAAAGTGATGGAGCAGTTTCATGGTGCCGGAGTTTTTGGAATAGAGATGTTTGTCACAGAGGATGATAGAGTGCTCATAAATGAAATTGCTCCAAGAGTTCATAATTCTGGACATCACACTCTACAATCTAGTGCAACATCACAGTTTGAACAACACATAAGATCAATACTTGGTCTGAAGCTTGGTAGGACAGACCTGTTACATTACACTGTAATGTACAACATTTTGGGACCAATAGGGTTTCAGGGACAATACCTTCCAATAGAGATAGATCAGAACGAAGGAGTTTTCCTTAAAATGTACCTAAAAGATGAAGTCAAACCTAAACGTAAAATGGGTCATTTCAATGTTGTAGACATTCATGATACAAAGGACATAGATTCACTAATAAAAAAAGCAGATGAGATTAGAAAGAAGATAAAATTTCAAAATCCATAGAAAAACATCTAGTCGATCATTACCATCTAGATACTTTCAATAATAAGAGAATCAATTTTATTTTTAATATATCATGAACATGACGTCTCGAAATAGAAGAGCATTAGGAATTATGATAACAACTCTAATGATACTGATTATAACTTCAGCTTTAGGTATTGCAGTATTAGCTTACTCGCAAGGAAAATTGGGAACGTTTAAGACTACAGTGCAAACAATTTTTTCTACTCAATCTAACACAGTTCAAGACTCGTTAGTACTTGAAAATATTGTGTATCACTCTTCCACACAACAGTTTAACTTGACATTTACAAATACAGGGTACAGCCCAGTCAATGTTACATCAATCAATATTCAAAGTAATACAACACCATCTTTTAATGTAGATGCTACGACATCTGGCACTTGGCCAGTCTCCATGATAACTATGCCAAATTATTTGAGTACCAGTTCTGAGAAAATAACTGTTCCAGGGGGCATAATCTCACCCGGTGCAGCTTATACCACAGTAATTCCATACCATTGTTTTTGCGATCCAATTACAGTTACTGCAACAACATCTCATGGAGTAGTTATAACAAAAAATGTGGCTCCAAATGTGGGATGGTATAGCTCTCAAGATCAATACCGTAAAAGGATAACAATAGATTACACCAAAGTAGTTGGAAATCCCAGCGCAATTATTTTAGACAATCAGCAAGACGCAAATGGAACTACATCATCTAGTAAATTTACACTTTCAGGATTTACAGTCAATTCTGGATATAACAGACTGCTTTTAGTAACAGTAGTCTCAAACACTGGAACTGTATCGGGCATTACGTATGGAGCAACTTCTTTGATAAAAGATGTTTCAAAGGTAAATACCGTTGATAGCGAAATTTGGTATTTGGAAAATCCTTCGTCTGGAAAGGCAAACATTGTTGTGACAATGTCTGGTGCAGCAAGTGTGGTGATAAGTGCATATTCATATTTTGGAGTAGACCAAACTACTCCACTAGGAGCAATTCCATCAAGTTCTGGAGTCTCGGGTAATGGTGCCAGCGAATCCCTCAGTCTAACAACTAGCTATTTCAATAGTACCGTTGTTGATGTAGTTGCAGTTGCTGGAAAAAAAACTCTCACTCCAAATGTTGGACAGACAATGCAGACAGCATTAATCGACACATTGGTGTCCGGAGGGAGTAGTTCAGAGTTTGTTCCACTTACATCTACAGCCTCCATGGGGTGGTTTTGGGCAGGTGCCGCCAATTATGCCGCAACAGCTGTGGAAGTAAGATCAAGTGATTACATCAATTTTCCATTAGTCATCAACATGACGGATACAAGTTTAATGCAAAATGCATCAAGTAGTGGAAACGATATAGTATTTACTTCATGTAACGGTGTAACAAAATTAAATTATGAGCTTGAGAATTTCACCAAATCCACAGGCAATCTGCAAGCTTGGGTACAACTGCCCCATCTGTATTCAACTCCCAACAACATAATTTACATGTATTACGGCAATAGCAATGCGCCATATACACAAAATGTTGGAGGTACTTGGGATTCAACTTATTTTGGGGTATGGCATATGCAACAAAACCCCGGTAATGTCATTACAATGGATGGCACTCCTGCAAATGCAGCAGGAACAACCAGTCTTGTGGGCGGCCACTATCAATTTCCATTAAACAATTTTCCAGTGCACGCAGGTACAAAGGGACTGTTACTAGTTCAAGTGCAAATGGCCAGTGATTATCCCAGTAATGTAACATTTAATGGGATAATGCTTACAAATGCAATTGAATCAGCTTCAAATGCCAAGTCCGTAAATACCGGTATATGGTATCTAGTAAACCCTCCTGCAGTGACCGCAAATATAGTAGTTGGTACTGATAAATCAACTGGAGCACGAGCTGTAAACGTTGGAGCATATTCATTTCTGAATGTTGATCAAAACAGTCCTTTCCCCACTCAAAATCGTGAGGGTGCAACTGGCCCCTATCCCGTCTCGCTA
>JANWJG010000105.1 GCA_025449485.1 Nitrosotalea sp.
GAGTAGCACAGCTAGTCCGGGAGATGCCTTGCTACTTTCACATATTTGGCAAATTTGCAGGCTATAGATTATTTCATAGAAAGAGTCCATTGTATGGCTCTGCTGATATAATCAATGTGTGCAACCTACACAGTACACATTGCTATTGGTGGCTAAATAGAAAAGAAAATGAAGAACTCACAGTTGAACAATGGCAAAAAGTGATTGATGAGAAATTCAAAAAGAGACACGTGTTCATTATAACTCTAGTTGGTGGTGAGCCAACTCTCAGGCCTGATGTTATAGACTTGTTTGTAAAACAGTTTCCAAAAAGAATCTGTATAGTATCAAATGGGACTCTGCCATTGAAAAAAATTCCAAATCTATACTTTTACTGGATATCAATAGATGGGACAAAAGAGATTCATGATAAGATCCGTGGTCCTGGTTCCTATGATAAAACTCGAAAAAATGTACTTGATTATGTAAACAATAATGGAGACAAGGCATGGAAAGATGTATGGATTACAATGACAATAAACTCACAAAACTATCAGACAGTACAAGATGTTGCCCAAGAATGGCACGAGCATACAAATAAAATTGGATTTCAATTTCACACACCATTTGCAAAAAATGATCCTTTGTTTTTACCGTTTGGACCTGAGAGAAGTAAAGTAGTTGATGGTATCATTGCAATGAAGAAGAAGTTTGATGATGAATACATAATCAATCCTGATGATCAGCTTGAATTGATGAAGAAAAACTGGGGAGGAAAAGGAACTGTACCAATTGACTGTCCTACGTGGGCAATTTTATCAGTTGATCACATGGGAAGAGAAAAAAAGCCATGCTGTATTGGAAGCGCAGAAAAATCTTCGATGCAACCAATATGTGAAGAGTGTGGACTAGGATGCTATTCTGTGCTTGTTGGTTATGGTATGAAGGGATAACGCGATGTGTTTGAAATTATGATATGATTTTGTAACACTGGCTACAATGTTCTATTGTTTGATCTTTTTTCTTCTATCTGTAAAGAAAATGATTGAACCAATTACCATCACTATGAGCCCAAACTGACTGATGATTGATAATTGGTTACTAATAGACAACATGTGGTAATTCGCATCTGCAATGACACTTGAATTTGCTGGATTGATTGTTGGAATCAAGTCTAGAACAAGCTGGGAAAGAAAATGCCCTACTAGGAACATTCCTACTCCTGCCAATAAAATTCCAATGCCTCGATTTATTTTCATCTTCTTGCAAGTCTTGGAACTATGATAGCTAGTGAAAATATGGCTATTGTAACAATTACTGATCCCGCAGGAAATTCTGGAACTATGCGAGGCTTTGAGACAGTTCCAGAGATTTCAGAGTCTGCAAAACTATTTCCATTTAGATTCTCAAATCCAATTGTGATGGGGCCTGAATAGTTTGCCGGAAAATTAACATCAACCGTATTTGGGGTATCATTGCTGTTGGTTGTACCGCTCTTGTGGAACATCAGACCGTTTTTTCCAGCTATTATTGAAAAGTCATAATCTATTGAACTCACTGTCTTGTTTACTAGATATGGATCAAGAATCTGGAAACTAAATCTTGTTGTCTGGCCTGAAATGATTTTTGGTGGATCCCAACTAAGGCTTACCTTGTACTGGGCATTTCTTGTATACTGTGTTATTGGAAATGCGGTTTCATTACTTGGTGAAAGGGTAAATCTCATCTCTGGCTTGGAATTTTGTTGTGCTGCAATGTCATTTACTTCCTTTTTGTATAGTATCAAGTGCACAATCCTATATTCATCAGAAGAGTAATCATCTATACTGACTGCATTGTCTGGTAATTCTACTCCATTTACATGTGCATTATACTTTGTAACTATAAAATTGGTAAATGTTCTAGGTATCTTGAGTTCTTGATGTACCACTGTTACTTGTTTTAGATTGTCCTGGTTCCAGTTAAACGGCATTGAAAAGCTCATCTCTTTTTTGTTAGAATCATACTGGAAATTTCCAATCTGGTCATAATATGCAATTATGGTAACTGTCTGTTTTCCGTCATCGTTGTCATTTATGGTGTAATTTTTAGTCTCTGGAATTGATATTGCGGCATCGTATGATTTGCTTATCTGGTTGTCATAAGAGCCCATTGTGAGAACATTTATCTTGAATTTGTATAATCCTCCTGATGCAAAGACTGGTCCCTTTATCTGATAACTTCCACTGTGTCCTAAAACACCAGGAAATATTCCTCCCTGTTCACTTATTGAGATCTTGCTTGAGGAATTATCTGGTTCTACGTTGAACAGAAAATTACCACTATCGCTCATAAACACGTGGCCAAAAAGTGCTTGGTTATCTTTGAAAGCGGATACCGCAAGTGTCACTTCTTGGAATGGTTCTTGATTTGATGCATCCTGTAGAACGAAGTTTATCTGAGTGCCAACATGTGTGTTGTCAATTAAAAATGGTGAAGAATTGATGGATAGTGTGACATTCTTGTTTCCAATCATTACAGGCGGAAGTATCTCGCTTGCAAGTCCATCTCCATAAGCTGACAAGAGGATAAAACTTGGAAATAAAACACATGCAATGGCAAGCAGAATTAGTATACGTGTCAATTTGTAGTATTTTATCCTCTAACTCTAAATAAATAGTAGGCAGGTTCTCATCAGATCGCACTAGTTTTTTTGTACGTAAAAACACAAACCTGTGCTTGGCTATTGCTAAAGGTTTGAGAACGTATCTGCAAAATTGTATGCAGTTCTCTCTAGTAAGACTGGGTTGTATCTTTCAATAATTTCACGTACCATGTCCGGATTTCTCAAAAAGTAGACTTTCTTTAGTTCTATGATTTTGATCTCTACTATCTCATCATCAACAAGTTTTGAAAGAAAAGTAGAAACTGTAGAAGGCGCCTTTTTCACTTTTTGTACTATCTCGTTGAACGAAAGCGATTTGCCCTCTAGTAATGAAACTAGGATGTATCTCTGTGTATCTCGTCTGAGGCTTGTTATCAAGATTGATTCTTCTTCTGTAACAAAAAGTGGGTAGAACCTGGTCTCTCCTGACTTTCTATCTATCTTTACACTTCCATTCTCTTCTAGTTTTCTTGCATGATAGCTCAGAACTCCGTTTTTCAATCCTGTCTCTCTCATTATTTCTCTGAATTTTATTCCGGGATTTTTTTCTATTATGCCTATGATCTCTGTTTCTCTATTCATGTCTAATCTTTCCTAAACACACTAAGTGCAAACATTCCAAGTGTTGATAATTCAAAGAAATGTGCAATCTCTTCTGCTGGGAATGGACCCAAATAATATGTGTATTGCCATGTTGCATCTACTAGTGATAATGCCTCTGCTATTACAAAAAGCGAAAATGCAAGCATTGTGAAAAACAACCTTTTGGTTTTGACTCTGGAATAGGCAATTGCAGATATGATGCTCAAGAAGACTGCCAAGCTTATGCCGCTGAGATGGATTAGTATGTGAAAGATCTGGAATTTGTGCAAAATATGTGGTAAGATAACTGGTATTGCCAAAATGCCTATGACTGCAAACATGATCAAAGTCAGCAAATTAGATCTGTTTTCTATTATGCTGTCATACTTGGACATGGCATACATTGGTCAAAAATTGAATTTAAACGAACTGGTACAACTCTCGAACAAGTTCTCATTTTTTTGATATGTGAATGGTATATTCGGGAAATGTACCACTTTCTTTATCTTGTAAAATTACATTATGATGTATACAGCATATCGTTTCGACTTCATCCTGCTCAGTTCTTTGCTGTATGGCAAGTGCGTCCATGCAGTAAAGACCTGGGTTGATTTTTTTAATAAATTCGAATCCTAAAAAATATTTTTGATTTTAAATTTTTCTAGCTTGGCTTGATGCGCTTCGTAGATCAATTACGCCTTTGCAATAGAAAAATGCTACAATAACCAACAATCCTGTAATTGATGGTGCCATAACTTGGACATAATCAAAACCAAGTTCTGGAATTGATGATGCAATACTCTGTTGATTGTTTTGTGGCTGTCCTGCCGATATGGTTGCTATGGCAAGAGCATTTGCTTTTTCCTCTGCCATTATGATATTTCCTTGTGAGTCTGATGTTATCCACTGTACCCATGTATCTGACGATGGAAGGTTCTTTTCTATAACACTGCCAGTTCTTGGGTCTATTATTGAGATTTTGTCAAGTGTATGCTGTGCAACCCATAAATTATGATACTTGTCAAAAGCCATTCCAAATGGAAGATTGTCTTTATTTGAATCAAGATTTATCCTCTTGAATGTTCCAAGCAAAGGATCAAAGACTGATACCGCCTGTCCAGCATGTTCTGAAATGTACAACTTTCCTGTCTGAGAATCTAGTGTTATGGCAGTTGGTTCATCTAATGTGTAATTTCCAGGCGGTGTGACCTCTGTCACTTTGTTGCTTGAAATATCAAGACTAGATATTTTTCCAATTCCTTCTACTATCCATATCTTGCCTAAAGTATTATCAATTGCAATATCTAATGGGTCTGACTTGTCTGGTAATTTTACAGAATCAAATTTTGCTGTATTTGCATTAAATTTTAATATTTCTGCTGTAAATGTGTCCAAGTTTGTGGTGGTGATCCAAACGGTGTCATTGTTGTCAATTGTCATGCTTGTGAGCAAATCATGGGTTGGAATTGGATATGCTTTGTTTGAATTATCATCTGGATTGTAATGTCCGAGTATTTTTTGTGCGTAATCGATATACCATAAAGTATTATGAGAATCTAAAGCAGAATATACCGCACTGTTTAACCCGTCAATTTTATGCACTGTGTATTTTTTAGTTGTTAGATCAAAGTCAAGTATCTTCCCGCTGTTGTTTACAGTGTCACCAACCCATACCTTGTTTCTGGTACTGTCGTATACTGGATACCTTGGCGCACTGCTGTTTCCAGGAGTCTTGTATTCACTGATGTCTACCTGCAAGTTGTCAAGTTTTGGTTTTACAAACAAGTTGTAGGAATATAACAAATTAAGTGAGTTTTCTTTATTTTGTACTCCTTCAACTCTTACCGTCCAATGTCCTGGAAATCCAAAATCTGTGTTGGTGGTAAATGTTCCAGTTTCTGTCTTGTTAGTGTCAATAGTGATTGGTCCTATTCCACTATCTGTTTGCGTGAGTTTAATCTGGGCTGATTTCATGTCTACTTGGTTTTTGTTTGAATCCAAAAATGATATGGTAAAAACATTATTTCCAGTTGCAAATGGGCTCATGGATAGAACTATTCTACTTCCGTTTTCAATAAATCCAATCTGAGAAAACCCCTGTGTGTTAGAGTTGTCATTTGTAGTCAGTGCAAATACATTATTCTGTATTGATTGTAATTGATTTTGGAACTCACTTGAGGGCAAGCCAGAGTCCACTAGTACTGCAACAGACGCAATCAGGGCAATTCCTATGAATGCCTCTATCTTTATGCTTGTACCAAACCTGGAAAGAATTGGTCTTGCGTCTATTGTTGCATTTTGAATTGTGTTTCTTGTTGTTCTGTTTGAGATTGCCATGATTGCTTTGTTGCTTACAAACATCTGGTGATATGCACCAAATGCTATCATGGCAGCAGCAAGTGAGAGTTTGATTATGAGAACCTTTCCATAAAATGATGCCAAGGTCAATGCTAAATTACTCTCTAATGCATAGAGCAAAAATGGACCTGTAATCACCACTGCACCAAGAACTGTAATTACAAGTGTAGAGAATCTTGGAATGAGTAACGAAATTGTAGACAAGCTAAGTTTAGAATCTGTGATCTGGCTTATCTTTGGCATCACTACAAATGCAAGATAAATAATTCCTCCAATCCACAATGACGCAAATACGTTGTGACAAAAGTCAAGAAGTAATGGAATTATCTGGCCAGTGGCAGAACCGTGGCTTATCAGACTTGTAGTTAACAACACTACAAAACTTACTCCAAGTAGCAACAATGTCTGCCCTTTCGAAACTATTGTCTGAGTCTTTCTTGTTTTTTGATATATTACGAGTGATAAAGCAAACAAAGCAGCTGTTGCAACCATTCTTAGAACCCACATGTTTCCAAATTTTGTCGAAATTGCATCAAGGATGCTTGCATTTATTGAATAAGCTTGTACAATTATCATTGCAAAATCCGATGCTAAAATGATGATGGAACCAATTACTGCCATCTTTGCCATGCTAGCATCTATCTTGGTACGAATCTGTGACAGTGAATCTTTCAGTCTTGGTATTCTGGAGATTGGCCCCCACAACCATAATGTAGATGCGGCAGTACCTGCAACAATTACTTGACCTACAAGAGCGGGGACTCTCGCGATTGCTTCAGGTATTGAGACTTCTTGGTAGTTACTTGCTGTTAGATTATTTGCAACACTCTTTGGAACCTCCTGACCTACTCCAAAAGCAAATGCGTCTTCTGTAACATGACCATCTGTCTGATCAAGTACTTTTGTTGATATTGTATAAATGCCATTTTTGAGGTTGGGGGGAAGTGATACACTCAGTGATAATTGACTTCCATTGATGTAATGTTGATCATTTCCTTGAATCTGTTTTCCGTCTGAATCCAGAACTTTTATTTCACTGTATCTTATGTCTACAGGATCACTAAAATACACATCTACTTTGGAAGGTGGAGTTGAAAGTGACTGTGATGGTGCGGGATCGCTTTTTGTTACAAATGCATGTGCATAGGAATTTGGAATATTTGGAATTGCAATGACAGATGCAATTGCTGCAATGATGATGATTGCAAATAATTTATTTCTAGTCTTAATCATTTGATGTGTATTACAAATCTATGATTTACTATATTGCTCTTGCTCAATTTGTGGTACAAACATCGAACAACAATTATCATGATACATGATCATTTTTTCAAAATATGGTTTTATTCGATTGTTGTACTATAAGACTTTTAAATGAGATTACAGGAGTGTTTTATCGTGAATAAAAAATTTACCGCATTATTACTTGTAGGTGTAATCGGCTCTGGTTTGATCTACACTCATCCTGCTTTTGCTCATAATTTTGGTGGTGATGAAAGTGCATCTTGGTTGGCCAAAGTTGCAGAAATAAAAACTGAAGTTTCTAATGTGGCAAAACATGTTGGACAAAAAGACACAATTGGTTACTATTCTGATGCACTGGGTGAGTATTGGACTGCTAATGATACTAGAGAAATGGGAGAGAGGAACACACTGTTACAACAAGAAATCCCATCCACAATTAATGCTACTTTGGATGATGCCACAGCCGGAAACCAAAGCATGGTAAATGATGATGTCACAAAACTTGGTGGTTATCTTGATGAATCTGTTCCAGTTCGAGTTGACAAGGACAAGTTGAACAACTCAACTGTTCAGGCATTGGCAGTTACATTTGTTATAAAAGAAGCCTTGGAAAAATATGGTAACGCAGTAAACTCTACTGTGGACCTGAATGACATGTCTCAAATGACAATGTCTAATGACAGCATGTCAAACATGGCACCAAGTACTGTTGTAAATGCAGATGCCTATGAAAACTCTGTATCTCTTGCAACTGCAGCACAGCAAATGTTCAGTAGTGTGACATCTCAGAATCCCAACGTATCTGGTAATTCTAAAATCTCTGACGGTCTTGCAAAGCTAGTACGGGATCTAAATAACAAATCTGATGTAAATACGATCATGATGGATGTTCATGTAGGTATTCACCCAACTCTAATTGAGGCTTACAATATTCAAGAAGCAAGTGCACATGGAACGCCTGCTGTACCAGAATTTCCAATGCCTGCACTCTTGAGTATAATTGCAATTGCGGGTGTAGTGCTAACAACCAGATTCAAATCCCACCTGGGATTCTAGATAATTACATGACCAAATCAAAACAGTTTCTTGTTACTGCAATATTGTTATCACTTGTTGCAACAATTGTATTTGTTTCTCCATTTGGAATTAAACCTGCAGAGGCCCACATCACTAAGGTCTTTGGAAATTATTTGGTAGAGGTTGGCTGGGACAATGAACCGGTATATACTGGACTTGTCAATGCAGCGCAGGTTACTGTAAAGAAAGGAAGTGGTGATACTGCACAACCTGTGATTAATGCGCTAAAAGACTTGCAGATATCTGTCAAGTATGGTGGTGTAACAAAACCTCTTGATTTTCTTCCAAGCAGTACAGTTGATGGACAATACCATGCAGTTTTGATTCCGACACGAGTTGGAACCTATAGTCTTGTATTTTCAGGTACTGTGGAAGGACAGGCAATCAGTGGTGAAATACCACTAGATGATGTTGCAAGTGTTGACTCTCTGAACTTTCCACCATCTTCAGGATCATCTTCTGATACTACAAACATGGGGCAGATGGGTACTGTACTAAGTCAGCTTACAAGTGATATTGAGGATGCAAAAAACAACGCCGATGCTGCATCAAAGAGTGTCTCAAATGTTGTCCAGTCTTTTCAGCAAGTAAAGAGTACCACTGATAGTCTGTACATGATAAGCATGACTGGAATAGGTATTGGTATTGCAGGTGTAGTTATTGCAGTTATTGCAATTACACGCAGCAAGAAGTAAAATTAGTCTTAGAAATTGTAGGTAATATTCCATGTCATTATTGGTTATCAAAAATGATATTCTTCAATGTCTATAATAGTACAAAACTATACTTTAGGTTATGGTACAAAATTACTACAGTATACTTGTTCCAGTTGATGGATCAGAGTATTCCAAAAGAGCATTAGATGAAGCTATTAGATTATCAAAAAAACTTGATGCAAAAATAGATCTTTTGATGGCAGTTACTACATCTGCGGCACAACCTCCAGGCATAGCGATTTCTGGAGTGGTAAAAGGCAAAGGTGCAACAAGGGCAATAGATGAATACGTAAAGAAAGCGTTTGATGAAGCAAATCACATTCTTCAAGACAATGTCAAGTATTGTAAGGACAAGGGAATAGATGCACGATATAAGGTCGTAACTGAAAATCCATCAAAAGCAATAATTGATCATGTAAAAAGAAATGAAAATGATCTGATTGTCATGGGTAGTCAGGGTCTCCGAGGACTTAGAAAAATCAAGGTTCTTGGGAGTGTCAGTCGACATGTGTTAGAAAATTCGTCATGTCCTGTAATGGTAGTTCACTAGATTTGCAAATTAATGAAAAATACTCTCAGTTGATTAAAAGAAAAAAATGATACACATCTGAGTTCAGTTGGAACATTGTTCTAGTTGTATAAAAATACGTGTGACTAGGTTTTGCTAAAACTAGTCTATTTTATTTGGAATGCGGTGCATTATACCAGTAAGGGAGATTTGAAATTTGAAGTGTAAAGGAATTTGCTATCGATTTGCGGCAAAAAAGCCACTAGGAGGATATCGGTTCGCAGTGGGGCAAAGACCTTGCTCTGTATGTAGCATATTTGTGGATTCATTATCTATTGGGATACGTTGCCCATGCTGTAACAATAAACTTAGGCTAAACTCAAGAAATACAAAATCAAGAAAAAATAGGTTTGACTTGCATCGCTCACAAATAATGGAAAAAGCAGGCAGCTTGATAAAATCCATCAATGGTGGTACCATGCTAGAGCCAGATCAAGTGATAAAAGCTAAACTAGTTTTAAATAAGTAAAGAGACTATTTAGAGATAAAGATGGATACTAAAGACTCGCACAAAAATGAGGAAAAACCGGGAAATGAGAAGGAGATCAAGGTGGACGACAAGATGGTACAGATAATAATTGATAGCTCCCCCGATGTATCCCTTGATGACTTTCAGATAAACGACAAGAAAGTTTTGTCATTGCTAAATCAAGACAGTGATGTAAATGACAACCAGTATACATTCAATGGCCTTGTGCGAAAGTTAGGTATTCACCAACAAAGCTTGGCAAGATCTTTACACAGACTAGAAAATGCAGGATTGGTGAAAAAAACAGATTATGGTTATAGGCTTACAAAGAACCTTGATTCTGTCCTTGTAAAAAAGTCCAGGATTGATCTTGAAAATCTATCAAAGACAATCTCAAATCAATACTCACAGTTTGAGCAAATAATCCAGCTATACATTCCTACTACAGTCAAGGTTGAAAATGTTGTGGACAGATTACTTGGCAAGTGGTTTGGTACACTACGATGGATTGGTGTAGTAGAAGGCGATGGTGGATTTGTGTTACAGTGGACAAGCAACGACAAGTACCACGTTAACCTAAAACTAGTATCACGATATGCAGTTGTAGAAAGCGATGCAGTTGGGGCAAAAGACAAGTCAGATGCAACAATAAATGCACACAGAATACTTGAACAGATAACCAAACTGCTCAAAGAGAGTCAGGAAAGGCCTGATGGAAAAAATCGATACGGTTCTTTTGGCTTGTATAACTAAACCATATCGGCGTATATCTATCTAGCACTAGTTTACAATTCTAGGATACAAAGTATTATAAAATAAAATACTAATATCCTGTGATGGATCCTGAACCGTACAAGATAGCCCTGATTTCATACGTGGAACTTGTACTGATGAGGAGCGGGGATGTAAACTACCACAGGGTATTGGCAAAACTTGGCTCTCTTTTTGATTGCAAAATCATAGATTGTTATGATCATCCTGAATATTTGAAAACAGTGCTCAAAGATGTATACCAGGAAGATTACTCTTCTATGATATCACAAATTCGTTCACATCTTGGAGAGTTGGAAGGTGATCCAGAAATAATTGCTTTTTTTAAGATTATGGAAAGCTAGATGTTTTGCAAGTCTTACAGGACCGGTATCTTGTTGAAATTCAAAGCCTTGCAAAATTAGAAACAAAAAACTAGAACAATCTTACTTGGTTCTTAATTAAATGGAATGTGCTAAAATGTATAGTGACTGAAGGACCAAAAAACATTCTTGAATCATTAGAAGGTCTTGGCTACGATAAAGTAAGACAAATACTAGTATCCGTGATCCTTGAAAAAACTCTCTTAGATATAGGCTCGGGCACTTATTGTATGGTACAAGATGAACTGAAGAGAAAATACCAATGTCAGCTCACAGACTGTTATGTGCACCCAGAATACCTAATTTTCATACTCAAAGATTTGTATGGTGATTCCTACAAACAAATAGTGCGAATAGTTAATGGACGACTGGAAGAGTTTTCTTACCAGGAACCTATTGCAAAATTTATGGAGTCGTTAAGTCAGTAATTTTGGAAATTGCAATAAATATTTTGTAGATCCAAGGTGATATCAGTTATTCCACAATTACATTAGAACTCATATGGGATTAGATGGAAAAACTCCGTCAGAGGCATGTGGTATTGAGATTAATGGAGATAACAAATGGATAACCTTAATTCAAAATGCAAGTAAGAAATCACAATGATATGCATAAAAAAATTTGTTTAATAACCTGACTAATACATTAAAGGTGTTTGGGTTTTTGTGAATTTAGAAACCAAGGATTTTCTACAAAAAGGTTGTTCAGAGATGATTCAAGAAATTCAAAACAAAGTAACACAAATGATGGATATTTACAAACAAAATCCCACCTTTCCGTTTGATTTCTATAATTTATCATTGAGAGAAGCAGATACTAGGATCTCAACTATTAGAGAACTTTACAAACGGCTAACAGACGAAGATTTGAATTAAAAGCATACCAGACGATTTTTGACAGAGAGAATTTCCGACGACAACTTGACAGAACCAAAGATGGATCAGACTTTTATGCGATGAATACATATTATATGCATGATTACAAGCGCTTCTACAAAAAAACATGGACTAAAAATTCTAAAAGGAGTCAAAGTGGCCCTCAAAAGCATTGTATTGGATTTTGAAGAAGATTCGACCAAAAAACCCGAAGTATAACTATCTGACACCTTGCCGTCAACATTTGATTAAATGAAATTCTGTATCAGTTGGCTATAAAAAATAAAAAAGTGGAGGGAGTGTATCTCTTAGGAGTTTTCTGTGCGTATCTTGCGAAATGCTTTTCCAGGCTCGATTATTCCTGTCTCAACTATTGGCTTTTCTCCAAGTGCTTTCTCGATTGCCTTTCTTCCAAGTTCTACAGCTTGGTCTAGACTCAAGTTCTTGTCGTATCCCTTTGTGATTACATCAAGTGCACTCTCTGATGCTTGTCCTATTGCAAACCCCGAGCCTCGAAAGAAAGTTCCACTTGGGTCAACTTGGTACAACTGGATTCCAGTCTGGTCCTCGCCTACCATTATCATCGATGCTGCCTGCGGTCTTACTGCATATGTGGTATAGTTGTGGAGAAAACTGCTCAGATGTTTTGCCAACGAATCAATATCTATTGGCGTTTCATATGTCAGTCGATGTTTTTGAGACTCGAGCCGTAGTGTGTCAATTAGCTGCAAAATGTCTCCAATGTATCCTGCACCTGTTGCACCAATGTGAAAGTCGATTGGAAATATTTTCTCCGAAGGCTCCATCAAAGGATGCGTTGGTTTTATCTGGCTTGCAATCATTGCAAAGTTTGGAGTCTTGATGCCAATGGTTGTAGCGCCTCTGCTTACAGCTTCCAATGCACTGTCTAC
>JANWJG010000106.1 GCA_025449485.1 Nitrosotalea sp.
GTTCCATCTGCAATCTCCCATGTAAGATCTACCATTTTTTTATTTATGGCAGCAATATATATTGGAATCTTTTTTTGGGATGTAGATATTAAGATATTAAAATTTTTTAGATGAAAAAAATCTCCATCATAATTACATTTTTTCCCAGAAAGAATTAGACGAATTATTTCCACATATTCTCGCATTCTTCCTAAAGGATGCTCAAAATTATCACCATGCCAGTCTTCCACAATAGCTTGACTACTTGTCCCTAGACCAAGAATCATTCTACCATTAGAAAGTATATCAATAGTGGCTGCACTCATGGCAGCAAGAGCAGGACTTCGTGAATAGATATTCATTATAGATGAACCAATTTTTGGTTTTTTTGCAATATGTGAGATAGTTGACATTATAGAACAACAGTCCATGCCCCATGTCTCAGGAATCCATATAGAATCTGGATTGTGCGTAGACAATATTCTAGTACAGTCCATTATTTGCTCAACTGAGAGCAAGGAGCCTAGACTAAAACCAATTCTCAATATTTATCACTCTGAAAGAAACTTGTCATGACTAGTTTTCTTCATGTTCATGACACATTCATCAACATCCTTGTATGAATCAATAGAATTCCAAAATATATCCGTAAATTTTGCAACATGTAGTAGCCTTTTTTTTGCTAACGCTGGAAATGTAATAGTTTCTAGGTTCCCTTTTGCAGGAAGATAATCAAATATTTCTTTGTTCAAATAATATATTCCTGCATTCATCCAGTGATTAAAAATTTCAGGTTTTTCTTCAAATTTATCAATCTTGTTGCCAGAGATTTGGATAACTCCATATGGTGTTCTAAGTTGAATTGCCGCCATAGTATTTCTATGTGTTTTTAGTTTTAGCAAATCAATATTTGTGATAATATCACCATTTATTACAAAAAAATTATCATCATCAATGTATTTTCTAGCCTTCTTAATTGCGCCCCCAGTACCTAGAGGCATATTTTCAACAGAATATTGAATATTTACCCCAATTTTTTTTAATTCTAAATGAGATATTAGATTCTCAGATAAATGCCCCGCACATATAACCAGATCCTTGATTCCAAATTTCTTAAAATATCTAATTTGCCAGTCAATTATAGCTACATTATCTACAGGAACTAGGGATTTTGGGACATAATCTGTCAAAGGTCGTAGTCTTTTACCTATGCCCCCTGAAAGTATTACTGCTTTCACAATAACAAGCTCAAGTATTTACAATTAAAAGATTTGGAAAAAAGTATCGAAATTTAATCTATACATTCAGGTTTATTCTTATTTAGGACATAATGTCGTAATAATGAAGTTCAGTATAACAATCCACACAAAATTCTTTTTGTACAACATTATTATAGCCAGTTGAATTTGTCGAATCTTTATCGCTTTTTGAATGTAAAGTCATTTCAATGTCTGGCGAATTTTTGATTTTTTAATTTTTAATCCGCCTAAAGCTATCATGATAGCCCCAATACCTATAACAGCTCCGAATTCTCCTCGTCCTGCTACAGGTATAGAACTACCTTGCAATGCAAAGATCAGCCCTACTCCTACCACCATTAATCCACCACCAATGATTATTAGAATACCCAAGATCTTTGATGGTTCTTTTCTTGTAATAAAATATGAAATTATTAACAGAATTGCTGGGATTATTCCAAATATCACTCCTCTTACTTTGACATCCATTTGAAGAAATGCAGTGCTTTGTATGCCAAGGTGTTCAGTTATTGCCATTATAGAATCAACACCATAAATTACAAGTAAGATTATTGATATTATGGATATAATCATTGCAGCTTTTAATGCCATGATAATGCGTTATTTTCTCAATTAATAAATCTTAGATATTGAAGAATAATTTAGATCTTATCAACTAAAATTGGATAAATTATTTTGCAAGATGCATCATATTGAATATGATATCACCATAAAATATCTGGACGACAAACCCTCCTGTAATATACAGGATGTAAGGTATGCCAGGGGTGACCCATGTATCCGAAGTGGTAGAAAAAGATGCTTTTTCTGCATGTTTGAAAGAAAAATCAAGTTTCTTGCTTGTCCCATCCATCTTTTCTATTGAAAAATTGAATTTTGAATTTTTTGCTCTGTAACCGATACAAAATGCTAATGCTTTATGCAACTTAGAATCTTCTATGCCTTTGAAAATATCTTCCTTTTTTAAGATGGGAATTAGATTACGCATAATATTTACAATAATTGGAGTTATCGAGAGCAAAGCTGCATTAGTTAGAGTTGTAAAAGGCGTAATCGTGGAGGTGTTCAAGGTAATCATCGGAACAAGTGCTGAGAGAACAATAAGACATAGTGCATCTGCACCACCAAACATCCCCACCCTCCAAATCAATAGCGCTATTGGAACTATGATAAAAGATATTGCAAGTGTGACAAAAGAATGCCACAATTCTCCACTGAGGAAAAACAAGAGTACTGCGACTCCTCCAAAAACAATCCACAGTAAATCGTTTATTTCCCTCTTGCGTATGTCCATAGCACAAGCTAAAGACAACATGCCGAATGCCAAAACTATTCTTATCTCGTTTAAACTTTGGAGTCCATCAGTTATGTGAATCACCATTCATTTTGAATATCAAATTATTTTTAAAAATCAAGTAAATAAAGATCCATTCATTTTTCTGGCTTGATCGTTTCATTTGATCGCATATTTCCAAATATGGTAGAACATTGTTAAATTCTTGCAATAGAATCAAAAGGTAATGAAGTTGCTCACTTCTTTTCACAATCCTTTGACAAAAAAATATGTCACATACTACTCTCTTGTTCTGACAATAGTTAGCACTGTAATTTTCTTCACTTCGCTGCAAATAATTCATCAAAACCCACTCTCAAATGCAATGACTTTTTTTGAGGGGTTTTTCTCGATGTATATGCTCAGCAGAAGTGAAATTGTGGGAAGGGCTTTCATGACACATCTCTTCAGAATCAAGTCATCAATCAAGCAATTATTCCCGTTGCCTTAGATTCATTATTTTTTCTTTTATTGCAGATATCTTATCTACAAGCATCTCTCTCTTTTTGAAATACAAGAATCCAACAACTCCTGCCACTACTGGAATAATCAAAAGTATTGGAGAGATGCCCAATATGGAAAGGGATGGAGAACTACTCTGAGGCGTAGTGGAACCTACGTCAGATGATAATGGAGGATTAATTTTTACATCTTTACTGACTATGGTATCACCATATGAGCCGCCAGAGATTTTTGCCGTTACATGCACAGTGCCAGGATTAGACGCTACTAATGTAGCAGTAGACATACCTTGCGAATTAGTGGTAGAATTCATTTTCTGAATTGTCGCTCCATCAGCACTCCATTCTACTTTGAGCCCATCTAATGGGGCTTGCTGGTATAATGCAGTAATTGATGCGCTAAAGGCAATATTTGGTTCAGAAAAATCTGGAGAGTTTATAGAGACATCAGGTGTGAAGCTCACAACAGACATAGTAAATTTTGATAATGGGATCACATCTGCAAGTATCGATATGTCAACAGAACCTGACTTATTTGCCTGGGCATTAAAAGTGGTGTAATACGTGCCTTTTTTGATTTGGACATCAGAAAAATCTAGTATAGAGGGGTCACTAGAAACTAATTTGACATTAATATCATGATCAGCATAAACGGGAAGTTTTTGTCCATCTAAAAGTTCGATTGAAAACGCATTAGGAGTATTAGATGTGATAGTATCTGGAAAATCCATCATAATAGACGCTGGATGTGATGAAAGTCCCTCTATTGTAATGATCGGGGAATATGGAGAGCCTCCTACAGAAAGAGACTGCACTCCGTCTTGGAGTAAAGTTGAATTTACTACTTGAATTGGTTTATCTTTTGAAATAGATACAGGTCCTGCTTGAATAACAGATGTCGGTTCAACTGACATCATAAAATCTGATGTGAATAGGCTCAAGACACCAGATTTTTCCATGAAAAATGAAAGTGGAAATGTCGTATGAGTTAGAACCTTTGGGATTAACGGCTGGACAACTAATGTAAGTGAATCAATTATGGGAGCAGTTATAGTTGGAGTAACCGTCTGCGGTGTTTCGGTAACAACATTCAGAGATACAGGATTTACAACAGTTCCAACCAGTGCAAAAACAGGTGCTGCTTGAGAGCCATGCGGAAGAGCAATATTGAGTACAGACATTGTGGGCGTGGAAGACGAATCAACAGGTATTTGCAAGTTGCTTTTTGCAACCAGGACATTTCCAGAATTATCTTCCAAATGTGCTATACCAATCAGTTCTTTCTGACCTGTTGCAAGAACTGGAAGCACATCTATCTTGGCAGAATTATCAGCAAACACTGATGTCTGCATAATAGGAGTCAGTTGTGCAGGAGTAGAAACGAGATATCCTTTTGCTGATATATTTATGTTAAATGTGTCATTTGTTCCAGCAGCAACTTCGACTGGAACATATGCCCAGTAAGAGCCCTTTTTGATAATAGGGGTTTCATTTACTTGAACGTATGGGGTTTGTCCACTTGTGTTATTCAATTTCGTGTTTGAGATATCTTTGACGGTGATTGTAACTGGAATGTCTTCTTTTGCAAGAATTGGATTTCCAGATGAATCATGTAGTTGAACAACAGCATATGCGTAGGCAGATGAAAAAACATTAATTGTTTTTGGGTAAACATAAAGCTGAATAGTATTTTGTGTATTTGCATTATTTACAGTAATGGAAGTGGATACTGTCTGCATAGTTTGCGATGATGCTGAAATTGTAACTGTTCCAGGTTGATTTACATCAAATTCCCCAACCGCATAGTAAGTACCATTCTTAATGACAACTTGATCGGTTCGCAGACTTGCAATATTTGTGTTAGAAGTGCTTACTGATATTGACAAATCATTTTGTACGACAGTAGGAAAACCACCAGCATTAACTGCCTCTACAGAAAAATATCCATGCGTTGGACCATTAAGATCAAAAGTACTTGGAGTCGTTTTGATTAAAAGTTGTGAGGCCAAACCGCTATTTTTTGTTACAACAACTGGAAATTCCTCAGAAGCGAAACCTGGCGCTGCAAACGCAATCTTTGTAGTACCATCTTTTTGGGTGTTAATCTTGACAATGTATACAGTATGGGATTTACCTGGGTCCATACCAGTAATTTGAACAATAGAGGGATCGTATGATGTAGCTATCAGTTTATCAATAGTACCTCCCGATTGCGAATAGACTTCAATTAGACCTTCTGTATTTTGAGTGATTATTCCAGGAATCATCTTTATGGCCAGCTGTCCAGGATTATCTGCATATGCATGACTCGAAAAAAATACAACAGTTAGCAATAATAAAGCGATATATCTCAAAGCAATATCACATCTTCTTCAACACAATATAAGAGCCCGTATGACTTTTTACATGACAGACTTAGGAAGAAGGTGCTTTGAGAAGATGACTGATGTTGATGAGATGTAATTGGAATATTACTATAGATACTATTGTCATTCCAATAAACATTATTGAAAATATGAACCCTCCAGAATATACTCCTCTTGTTATCTTACCCACAAATAGCCCAGCTAACCATGCCTGAGCTATTAGTGCCATCGAAATATACTCCATAAATGTATTAGTTTGAGAAGTTGTTCCAGAACTATCTACGCCCATCTTTTTTTCGTTGTTAATCTCTGAAAATGAATCAATTGTCAACAATGTAGTAAAGCCAGTAATTACAATTATCATAAACCCGACCATCACATACGGTCTTAACATATCACGTTTATTCTTCTCAATGTTGTAGATCTTCTCACTTGTATCTGAGAGAGTATCAAGAGTATTGACGTTACCCCCTCCAGAGAAAATCACTTCAAATAAAATTCTAAAACTTATCAGTACTTGAAAATTATTTATTTCGGATTTTATAGAATCATAAATATTATTGATTGGAACACCCCATTCCAATTTACTTCCTATCGAATTTGCAACTGGAGTAAATTTTCCATACCCTGTTCTCTTACATGCATGAGCAATACATTTTTCTGGACCGATACCAGCTTTTCTTGCTTCTGTTATATCACGTAAAATTTGAGGTGTTGCAGTCTCGGCATCTAAATTCTTTTGATATGTTTTTTGGAATTGAATTGCTGGCCAGATAGAAGCAGCTGCTAGGGATATAGCTAATATGTATGGGTTTGCATTAAATGAAGAAAGTATGCCACTAAGAATCAATACAATTCCTATGGCAATTGGCGGTACTGCAAACTTGATGATTTTTTTTGCGTTCAATTCAGGTATATTTGAAAACATGAGGTTCTTTGCAATGTATAGAAATAAACCTGACATTATTGGAGCGAATATCAATATAATGTATGGAGGATCGGAATTTGACGCGGTCGGAGAAGACATGTATCCTGAGAGAGGAGTCGAGCCAATTGATGCTATCAATATGAATACTGCGAGAATTACAATCTGCATGGTAAGCCATGCATGAACTATTCCACTTAGTTTCTCAACAGCTACCTTCTCTCGGCTTTCAAGTCTTTCAAAGGAGCTTAGCATTTTGCTTTTTAGATAACTTATCACATTTCCTCCACTTTGAATTGCAGATACATACCCACTTAGAAATTCGCCAAGAGCTTTAGATGATGGCCTATCTTTTGCTTGACCCATTGCAGTTAATGGATCTATGCCAAGCAAATCTATTCTCTTGATAAGTTTTATGGATTCTTGTCTGATTGCTGGAAGTAAATTAATCTCTTTGATCTTTTGAAGTATGATATATGGCCCAAGACCGCTTGATGCAAGAAGCGTTACAATTGCAATGAAAAAAGGTAATTCGCCATCTATCTTTTTACCCTGTTTTTTTGCATGATCTGCCTCGTTTAGATTCTTAAATGATAGCATCAGTTATCGCCCCATTTCGATTTTGTCAAGAAATGATTGTGGATCTCTGTAATATTTGCCAATAGTCTCTGAGACTTTTTTGTAATCACGAATGTCATTTTGAATCATCCATTTTAGTATAGATATTCTCTTTTTGTGTTCCAGTAGTATTTCTGGCAAATCTTTTCCAGTTGTTTCACATAATTTTTTTAGAAGATGACTATCTGTTAGATTTTCATCAAAATGATCATTTTTTGGATTCCAAGTAAATGTATGATTAAATTTTGATGCGGTTTCAATTTCATCTATAGTTGTGGTCCTTCTTGCACTTTGGCCTGTAGAATTTTCCTTTACTCTTTTAACAACAATGGCAACATTCATCAAAGAGACATATGCAGGCGGAATATCCATTGGTTTTTGCTGTAGTCTTTTTATTGCAGACTCTAGGCTATCTGCATGCATAGTACACAGTCCTCCGTGTCCAGTAGCCATTGCCTGAAACATGACATAAGCTTCAGAACCTCTAATTTCTCCTACTATAATATAATCAGGTCGATGTCTTACACCTGCCTTTATCAAGTCATAAAGTCCAATTTCACCTTCTTGAGATTGACCAAAACCACTTCTTGAAATTAAGCTAAACCAGTTATCATGATTTATGTTAATTTCAGATACGTCCTCTACTGAGAAAATTTTGTAATCAGGATTTACAAGTCCGGTAATAGCATTTAGTATCGTAGTTTTTCCACTTCCTGTTGGCCCTATTATAATAAATGAAACTTTGGCTTCAACCAACATCCAAAGATATGCAGCTATTGAAGCACTAATCGTTCCAAATTTTATGAGATCAACTACAGTATATGGATCCTCTTTGAATTTTCTTATGGTAAAACTGGTACCTTTAGGAGTTACTTCCTTTTGATATAATACAGAAATTCTATGATTTCCCTTGAGTGCAAGGTCAGTAATTGGGAATGCGGTACTGATGTGTTTTCCTGCACGAAAAACAATTCTTGAAATAAATGAGTTTAAGGTATCATGTGACTGGTATTCAATATTTGTTGGAATACTGTCATAATTCCTATGCCAAATGTAAATTGGAGTATTAGGTCCACTACAGCTAACATCTTCTATGTTAACATCATGCATTAATGCATCAATAATTCCAAATCCATCAATATCTCTTTTTAGATAATATTTGACTTTCTCAAGACTTACACTAGATTGGTTAAGAAATATTTTCTCGTTAGATTTAATCACTTCCTTAAGTTGTTCATCAAATGTAGAATTTACCTTTGATTCATCGACTGATTCTAAGCTTTCTTCTAAAAAACGATACAACTTTTTGTATGTTTCAATTTCTTCTTTGTTTAATTTCAGTTCATCTACATGATAGATGAACATTGATTTTTCTTCATTGTATAATATGTTGACATAACTAAATGGAGGGTGTAAAGGATATTTTTTTATTATTTTAAAGCCTTCTGGAATTGGGTTTACTTGATTCTCAATAACCAGATCAGATGTTAGAAAACTTTCAATCTGATTTTTTGGTTTCTTGTCTGCCATGTTTTAATCAATCCGAAAATCAAAAAATAGATTTGTGGGTATATTGAAGCCCCCCTTATGGGTTTCCAACAGTTACCGTGGCTGGACCACCGACGTTACCCGCGAATATGTTTACAGTTACTGCAGATCCTGCATCTACAGGAGTAACTATACCTATTGGCAGTTTAAAGAAAACAATCATCTTTGCACCTGGGTTCAATGTCACTGGAGCCGATATCTGTTTTAGACACAACGGAGCGTTGGCACCTGCACCATCAGTGTCCATAACTATTGCAGAACCAGTAACAGGAGAGTTGTTTCTTGCGAATTGTGTACAATATGAAATGGCTGGAGACACTACACCACCATTTGCAGTAGAACCTATCAGGTTGCCTAACTGATCATTTTTGGTATAGTTGTAGTTTGCTTGGAAGTTAGAACCTGAGCCTACCTCGGTTTGATTTGAATCTACATACCAGCTTGTAAACGGAACACTAACTCCACGAATCTGTATTGTGTTCACTGATGCGAGTACATCACCACTATTTCTAATAGATGCCGCACCCCAGCTCCAGTATGTAGTACCCTGTGCTGTAGAGTTTACCCATAATTTGATACCTTGGCTTTGGATAGATTGAGTCTGTCCTGCAGTCTGGAAAAGACTAGTACCAAATAATACAACGCCTGTTCCCAAAACAACTGATGCGACCAAGATAATCAATGTGGTCATAACTACACTGATTGCCTTTCTGTTCTTTGGTCTGATATTAGACATATTGATTAATTAGAGTTTGGCATATTGGGATATCTAAGCTTGTATGTATCTCGAACTTACATATACTTGTCTGAAAAATTACACCTTTTTACAGGCATATCACGCTCATGAGGGAGCAAAACCCTGGAATTTTTTGCAAGAAAGATCATAAAAAGAGTTTACAAA
>JANWJG010000107.1 GCA_025449485.1 Nitrosotalea sp.
AATCTGTTCTAGCTTGCTGTCCAGATTTGATTCATAAATAAGTTGATACACATCCCCACTCTTTTTCATGGTTCAATTACGTCATCGCATCATAAAAGCTTTCATAAAAAAATTTTAAACTATTACACCGATCATGTAACAACTTTGATTAATTAAGAAATTTTCAAAATTTGAAGATGAAATTATACATAATCTTTAAATATTTTGCTCACGTACTAATACTCCCTATCAAAGGACATCCTCCCAAGGTAGGCATCATGCAGTCAATGTGTGATGTGTGAAAGGTAAAACTTTCCACATAGAAGCATCCCAAGGTACCCCCGAAGGAAAATGATGACAAAGGTCAGCATGCTTTGAGCGTATCACACCATGTGTGGTCCTCACACTTCTGCATGATAAAATTTTTCCACAAATAGCAAAGAATAGACAAAACTATGGAAATTTTTCAAATGCATTATACAATAATGCCCAATCTCTGATTACCTCAAACGATGCAACTTCAAAATAAACGGTGGATGTGGTATCTGTTGCCATCCCAAATTACTGCTCAAGGGTTAAGCACCGTGATTCCATTATATGTAATCTTTCTCGGCGGTGACATAGGAGAGGTAGCGATCATTTCTGCCCTACAGAATGGCGCCATAACAATTGGTTCATTGGCTTGGGGACGAATAATTGACAGGTTTCATTCTAAAAGACCCATACTTGTCACTTCATTCTTGTTTGTTCTTCTTTGTAGTGTTGGAATGTATTTTACTAATTCAGTTTATGTTCTTTATTTGTTAGCTGTAGTGCTAGGATTTTTCATGGTTGCAAGAAGCCCAGTAACGCAGCTCCTTGTAATGGAATCAGTACAAAAGAATCTCTGGAGTTGGCTGTTTGCCAGAACATCAATCATCGGTTCACTTGGAATGTTGGTTGCCATGATAATTGGAACTGTTGGGAGTTTCTATTTTGATCTGAGACCATATTTTTTGATCTGTGCCGCATCAAGTGGCATAGCTATGATCTTGAGCATGTCTGTGAAGGGCGATGGTATTCACATAGAGAGAAGTAGTATTGCCCATTCTTTGCATGGCCTACGCTATTCAATAAGTAATCATCATTTTGTTTTCCCAAAGTTTCTTGAAGCATATGATTTCAGGCACATAATTGCACTATTCAAGGGAAAAATTAGCAACGAGATAGGCATATTCTATTTGGCATCATTTTTCTTTTATTTTGGAAGCAATGTGTACTTTACTGCCTGGACGCCATTTTTGAAAAATCAGCATTTTTCAAATGGCGATGTATTTCTAAATTATGCAATTCAAATGGTAACCATGCTACTGGTTTTCTTTATTGCTCCAAAAATAATATCAAAATTTGGAGAAGAAAGATCGACCATCCTGGCGCACATACCAAGAATTTTGGCAGTACTGATTCCTGCCATCTCATTGTTTTTCATGGCAGGCGCATTGGGTTTTCCAGTTACAATAACATCTGCTTGTCTGATGGTAATTGCATTTTCAATTTTTAGCACTTCGAGCTCTGTGATATTTTTCAAGAGTATCCCACAGGGATTCGAGGGAAAATATTTGGGAGTAAACAGTGCAGTAACTGGAGTAGGAGTATTTGCAGGTTCTCTTGTTACAGGAGAACTAACAAAATCCCTAGGGTATGCAGCTATGTTTGTAACTGCCTCTGTAGTACTAGTGGTATCACTGGTACTGTATCAAACATATTTCCGCTACAGACTATCACACGATAAGACAGTCTAGACGTAGCGTGCTGAGGAGGAAGATTGATCCACAGGCATTGAAGGCAGTTTGTCGTTGATTGCTGCCTCTGCGACTGCGGAAGCTTCTTGGAGAATCTTTTCAGATTCTTCACTTGAAGCATTAGAGTCGATTCCAAAGTCTCCACTGTGGAATGTGTCAGTCATAAGACCTCCAAGCATTTCAGTCATTCCAGTTAGCTCACGGTCAGCCTCTGGCATGAATTTGATAAGCGAGGATCTTAGGTTCTTCATCAGGCCTATTGTAGGCATGATAGTGACTACTGTGTCTCCCAAGTCGTGGAATGTGCTTAATCTAAGCTCTATCTGTTCTAGAGCGATTCTAGCATTTCCTAAAAGCTTCGTTACTTTTCTAACTTCAGCTAGTTCTTTTGATAAAACTTTACTTGTTGTGGTATCGTGATTTTGTGTTGCAACTACAATTCTCTTGAATAACTTCTCATCTCTTTGTTTTAGCTTTGTAATCATTCCGTCTAATTTTCCAATTTGAGTTTGGAGTCTTTTTATTCCAGTCTCTAATCTTGGTTTTAGAGCACCTTTTGGTTTTAATACGTCGTTAATTTTTTCACCAAGGCTTGGTGTTTGAGGCCTTTGCCAATTGTTTGCGAATGTTGTCATGGATACCACTGATAAAGTTGGTTTTTAATTTCAGGTGTGAAATACGGTTCACAGTATGCTAAATTTAGCTGACAAAATATAACAAAATAACATGGCTCACGCTTGGAGCCAATTTAATAAAAAACCAAAAATTCGTGGATAACCTCGATTGGATACATCCTACGACTAACCCCGCCACAGAGTTTTATTGCATTATTTGAATAGCAGTATTTCTCTGTGGGTGGATTTTCTTTAGGTGAATCTCCAGTGCCTGGTTAGACGGCTGGGATTCACAACAAAGTGGACATTGTTCCATTTTATTTAATGCCCGTTCTGCAGAACAAATGTATTTAAGGTTTTGCCTAAGCTAACAAAATAATTTTAAAATAAATTTTTTAAAAAATAATTATCAAAAAATTTTAAAAATAATTTTGAAAAATAAATTAAAAATATTATTTTAGATGAGAGGAATTAATTTTGTTTCACAAATCATCATCCAAAAAATAAATTACAATACCAGATTATAATCCACTAATTCTAATAATTATAGATTAATGTGAGATAATTTGTAATTTCCATATGTTTCTATTATGTAATTACTGATTAATTGAAAAAATACTTGTAGTTAAACCTTTTTATTTATGTTAATCGAAATTCTTATAAGATATAATATGGCTCGCGAATCTTTTGGTTCTGGCGGACGTTGTCCTCGTTGTGGAAAAGGTCCAATGGTAACTGACAATACTACCGGAGAAATGTTTTGCGGCGGTTGTGGTTTTGTACTTACTGAACGTGTAGAAGAATCTGGCCCAGAATGGAGATCATTTTCTAAAGAAGAACATGAAGACCGAAGTAGAACTGGAACTCCTACATCACTTGCAATGCATGACATGGGACTTGCAACAATAATTGGTCCTGCAGACAAAGATGCATCAGGAAAACCACTCTCTGCATCCATGAAGAGTACGATAGAGAGACTAAGAACTTGGGACAGTAGAAGCCAAGTTCATGAACCGGTGGACAGAAACTTTAGACAAGCATTCAGTGAACTTGATAGATTAAAAGACAAACTTGCATTATCGGATGCAGTAATTGAAAAGACTGCTTACATTTACAGAAAAGCACTTGACAAAGGTCTTGTTAGAGGCAGATCAATTCCAGGACTTGTAGCTGCTGCACTATATGCTGCATGCAGAGATACTGAAACTCCAAGAACACTTACAGATGTTGCAAATGGAATTAACATCAAACGAAAAGATGTTGCAAGATGTTACAGATTGTTGTTACGAGAACTTGATCTTAAGATGCCAGTTGTTGATCCGATAAAATGTGTTGCAAGAATTGCAAGCAAGGCAGGCTTGAGTGAAAAGACAAAAAGAAGAGCTTTGCAGATTCTAAAAGACGCAGCCGAAATTGAGATCTCTGCTGGAAAAGATCCGATGGGACTTGCAGCTGCTGCACTATACTTGTCATGTGTCATGAACGGAGAGAACAAGACACAGAAAGATGTTGCCCAAGCTGCAGGAGTAACTGAAGTTACAATCAGAAATAGATACAAGGGATTAAAGGAATCTCTAAAACTCTAAATTTTAAAAAATTATTTTTTTGAATCAAAATTAGTTTTCACTTTTCAGTGATTCAAAATTAATGGCGTGGCCCTTGTTCGTAGACAGACAGAGATTACCTCTTTTAATCCGCACCCAAGTGGGATTTCACAATTCAAGTCTACGGAGCCACGCTCTCTTAAGCAGTAGATTTTACATCTTTCTGCATTATTTATGGTAATACATCATCATATTTATTATTTCATATGTATTTTTTCATGTTTCTAGAGTATTTTAATAAAATATTTCAATAAACTATCTCATAACTGGTGATCATCATACCACAATGACACGTTTTTTTGAAGATCTGACAAATTGGCACAATTTTAGACAAAACTAATTTGATACGGTACACGAGCAGAAATGGATGAAACTCTCCGGCAAAGTTGCAATTGTTACAGGAGGCAGCAGAGGAATTGGAAAAGCTACTGCAATTTTACTTGCACAACATGGAGCAAATGTGGTAATTACATCAAAGAATAATTCTAGTCTTCAAAATGCCGCAAAGGAAATGAAAAATGTTGTAGCAGTACCAGGTGACATTAGAAAAAATGCAGATGTGGAAAATGTTGTAAAAAATACTCTTGAAACTTTTGGTAAGATCGACATACTTGTAAACAATGCAGGCATATTTCCCAAAGTAAAACCTCTGCATGAAATTTCTGAAGAAGAGTGGAATGATGTAATAGACGTAAATTTAACTGGGCAGTTTCGTTTTACAAAAGCTGTAATACCACACTTGATGAAAACAAATGGCTGCATTGTTAATGTTTCATCAGATGCTGGATTGAAATCATTTGAAAATTTTGAAGCAGATGCATACACTGCATCAAAAGGAGCACTTGTTATTCTTACAAAAGCATGGGCAGTAGAATATGCAAAGTACAAAATACGTGTAAATTGTGTCTGTCCTGGAATTGTGGAAACTGATATGACAAGTCCATGGCTTGGAAATGAAGCAGGCAGAGCAATTGCAGTTGCAGAACATCCGATTGGAAGAATCGGTATGCCAGAAGATGTTGCAAAGGCAATCCTATATCTTGTTTCAGATGATTCCTCATGGGTAACAGGTGCAATTTTGCCTGTAGATGGTGGAATCATTACTAAATAATTATACTAATAAAATTAATAGAACCTAATTGTATCTCATAGCGTGACCCCGAAAAAGAAGAGTGCACTCAAGATAATCATCATGCTTTCTATCATTTGGTTCGCTTCTGCATTGCCCGTACCTTTCATATGGTCTAATCCAAGTCCGCAGCAATCCGAGCAGTTTAGGACCTATCTTGAAATAGCTGCTTTGATCTCTGTGCCATTTATTGCGATGGGTATTGCCTGGACTCTAAAGCCTGAACTTGCTACACGCGGCTAGCCAAGAAATTCTACTGCTCCCAGTCCTTCCGGTGTTGTTTTAATCCATCTAGTCCTTCCAACTCTTTCAACCTCAACAAATCTCCATTCGTTTACAAGTGGTTGTATGATGTTTTTGTCAAGGCTTGCAAATCTGGCTTGCTGGAAATTTTCTTCTCTTGCGTTAACCATGATAAGTTTTTTTTCATATGCAATCTTTGCCATTTCTTTTTTAGTTATTTTTCCGCCATTTTCCTGGATTATTTTCAAGGCCTGTACCAAGACAGGTTTTGGCGTATGAATTTCATAAGCTGGTAACTTGACAACGGACTTTAGTCCTGAGGAAAGCTGTTCGCCTTTTACACTAGAGTAACTTTCTGGCTCTGCATAATATGGAGTAAGTTTTGTCTTTCCTTGAAACATCATGCATGCCATCATACATGCAATTGCCTGGATTTTTGATCCGGAAGAACAGTTCACAAAAATATCATTACCTTCTTCTTTTTGTACAATTTCTCGTAATGCCTTCAAGATATTGAAGAGATCAAATCTGTTAGAGTGTGCAATTTGTACCTCGATCTTTTCTTTTTTTAGCTGGGCCCGAATTTTTTCCATGTATCCATGAGCTTGATCCTTTGATGGGCCCTCATGCATCAGCAACCAGACCCTGTCTGCTTTCATCTGTTTTGCAGGAATTGCAATTCTATCGATTTCAAAGCCTACAGGGGCTACATGTACGCGGAGGTTCACTATTTTACTCATATTAGTATGTATAGTTATCATACTATGGTGATGATATATAATAATTGTGCCTACTATACCATAACATGCAACAAAAAATCACATCAGAACAAAATGAAGCCTCTGTTTATCCCAGAGTAAGATCAGTCTTTGAGAACTAATTCATCCAGGGCGTAGATTCTAGGTAATCTAGAGACTTTATCATTTCATCAAGCTTTGTTGCAACTGCAGTAACTGCCTTGAATTCTTCATACATCATTTTTTCTTCATCTTGGGACAGGACTTGGGTTTGTGCAGAATCAAAGAACTTGTCTTCCTTTGTAAGGTGATCATCAAGGTATATTGCATATGCCTTGAGAAATCTTGCAACAGGTTCTCTCTGGTCTTCTCCTGACTTCCATCTTTCCAGATGTTTTGAAATGTTTGTTGCTATCCTTCTTCCAAACTCGTGCTCTATCATGAATGCGCGAATTTCTTGTTTTAAGGAATCATAGCTTGCAACACATGGAAAATACTGGTCTTCTTCTCTTGCATAGTGTATTGCATCCAAAAATTCTGACATGATTGAAACCATTATCTGCATGTCAGAAAATGGAATGTCATTTCCTTCATAGAGTTTTGTATAACACTTGGTAGTTATTTTTTCCAGCCTGCGTATTTGTTTGTGGTCGTTTCGTAGTGTCTCGGTTCCGCTCATGGTGTTTTGTATTTTATGGGTTTACTGTAAATAGTATTACCTTTTTTGGGTTATATTGTATTATGGCAAAATGCGGTACAGAAGAGCCTACGCCATAATATCCCGCAGGCCCTCCAAGGCCCAATCGTATTAGATAATCACTTGTTGGATGTATCTCAATTTCCTTTCTTTCTAGTACATGTCCTGAGATCCTTTCTTTTTTTGATTCAAGTTTAGAGTAGATCTCAGAAATTTTGCCTCCCTGATGTACAAGAGCGGCCTCCATGTGTTGGTGTCCGCACAAGATAACATGGTTACTGACATGTTTTGATACCTCGGCAAAAGCAGACGATGCCTTGTAATGGTATCCATGGTAGCTAAAAAACTCAAATCCCTCATCTGTTAGTCTCTGCCAGTTTCTTTGATATAGCCAGGCCTCACCATCTGCGTTTTTTGGAGTTATCTTCTTTGGATCAAGCGGCCCGCCGTGGACACAAAAGAGTCTGTTTTTTGTATCAAGAAATTCTTGGTTCCCAAATGTTCCGTCTTTATTTTGTTTAAAAAACGAGAGGTCTTCAGAGTCAAGACTATTGTGTGCATCCATGCTTTCAAAAGAACTTGCGCTAACTTTTTTTCCGCTCAAGAATCCTTCATCATGGTTTCCCATGACAGAAGATATCGGATAGTTTTTTTCAAGTGATCTCAGTTTTGTTATGACCTGTTTTGGATAGATGCCGCGCTCAAGCAAGTCACCCAAGTTTATGATTCTTGAAAAAGAGCCATATTTTTTTACAAACTCGTCACTTGATGCGGTATTGATTATCAGCTCAAGCGCGTTTAGATCTGCATGAATATCAGAAAAAACTAGGTCCATCAGATATGGGTGGTTTTATTGCCTAATTTGAAATTTCTTGTGTGTCATTGGTTTTTGGCATGATGGTATCTATGTCATTCTAGGATTTTAGAATAAGAAGGTAAAAGTTAGATCTCAGATAAATAAATCAGGTTTGGTGGTATACCATAAGCTTGCGTCCTCATTTTCCTACCCTGTGAGGATGCGACCTTATTCAGAATCAATTTTTTGGATAGATTGTTTTGGGACCTGAAGATTTCGAAATGTATCCGGATGAATTATCTTGGCCAAAATCTCAAGGCCTGTTACAGTTCTTGGTCCTGGTTTGCTAAAGTATTCGTTTGCATTTACTGCATAGACTTCTCCCCTGTTTACTGCCTTGATCTTTTTCCATTGCTTGTCTTCAGATAATTTTTCATATTCAAGAATTGTTCTTGATACATCAAATCCACATGGCATCAGGACTATGATATCTGGATCAAATTGTATTATTTCATCAACCTGCATTTTTCTTGACTTGTCCCCTGTTGCACTTATTCCGTTTATTCCTCCTGCAATCTCTACCATTTGAGGGACCCAGTGACCTGCTGAAAACAACGGGTCAAGCCACTCTATGCACAATACCTTGGGTCTTGAAATTTTGGATGTATCATTTATGTGAGAAATTCTTTTTTCCAGTTTTAGTACCAAGTCTTTGGCTTTATCTTGTCTGTCTACTTTTTCTCCCACGGTAATAATATTTTGTAAAATGTCATCAAGGTTTTTTGGATCCAAGACAAGAACTTGTGGTCTTCCTCCAAGAAGTGAGACTGCCTTGTCTATCTCTCTTGTATATGGTGAACAGACTTCGCAGATTCCTTGTGCTACAATCAGATCTGGGTTTGCTTTTTTGAGGACTTGCTCGTCAAGTATGTAGATGTCTTGCCCTGATGATACCAGTTCTATTACCTTTTTGTCAATTTCTTGGCTAGACATTTTTTGCGGGTCAAACGATGAATGGATAACTCGTGGTTTTGTCTTTGCCTCTACAGGATAATTGCATTCATGTGTAACTGCCAATACATCATCTCCTACTCCTAATTCGTACAGTATCTCAGTTGCACTTGGAAGAAAGGAGACTAGTTTCATGTTTAGATGATACACGTGGACAATCCACTTTAAACTTATTTTCTTGGCATCAAAATATAATCCCTCAAAACTTAAGAATAGCCCAAGGCTCGATTTGGTTGTTGACTGACTTTACAGTTATTGGGGGCCCGTCTTCAGAGCAACTGGCAAAAAAGATTGCCTCTAGATTAAAATCAAAATTTATCAGTTGTGAATTACGTGTATTCCCAGACGGGGAAAGCAAGATTACACTCAAGGGAAAACCAAGTGGCAAAGTCATTGTGGTGCAATCAATCTATCCACCTGTTGATTCCAATCTTGTTCGGTGCTTGGCAATTACATCAGAGGCAAGAAAGTTCTCCTCTCATGTGTATGTGGTAATACCATACATGGGATACGCAAGACAAGACAGGCAGTTTCTCCCAGGAGAGATTACAACCATGGAGATTGTTGCAAAGATGTTCAAATCAGCGGGTGCAACAAAGATGATGGTAGTTGACATTCACAGTACCACTGCACTAGAACATCTAGAGATTCCTGCAAAAAATATTTCCGCAGTAGAAGAGCTTGCAAGGTATTTTAAAAAAATGTCACTTGATGACCCACTTGTTGTATCACCTGACAAGGGAGGAGTAGAGAGGGCAAGAAACTTTGCTAAAGCTTTGGGGGTGGAATATATCGCACTAGAAAAGCAGCGTGACAGGAAAACTGGAAACGTTGCAATAAAATCTAAAGGACTTGATGGTGTAAAGGGAAGAGATGTCATTCTAGTTGATGACATGATAAGCACTGGTGGAAGCATTGTCAAGGCTGCCGAGTTTTTGAAAAAGCAAAAAAGTGGCAAGGTCTATGCATGCTGTACACATGCGTTATTGATTGGAGACGCGGAGAAAAATATTACAAAAGCTGGCGTGACAAAGATAATCAGCACAAATACCATACCAGGCAAGACATCAATAGTTGATGTGTCTTCAATAATTGCAAAGGCTCTCTGAATGTCAAGTTTTTTTGTTGTATCAAAACAGTATGAAGAGCTTGCAAGGGACGAAATCATTTCAATATCGAAAAGCTATGATGGTACCTCAAAGATAACAGTACTACCAAGACTCGTAATTGTATCCTCCAAGGTGCCATGGAATATCATAGCAAACAGGGCAACATTTGCAAGACATGCTGGAATGATTGCTGGAACGTTTGATGATGTATCCAAAATTGATGGTATCATGCCAAGACCTGAGACATTTGTATGCAGAACGATAAACCTCTCATCAAAAAGCATTGGCTCTTCACTTGAGAGACAAGCAGGTGCCATACTTGCAAAAAAGTGGGGCTCCAAGGTCTCCCTCTCAAATCCCAAGGTTACAGTATACCTCATCATTACAGACTCGAAAAATTATCTTGGATATGCAGAATCTCATGTTACTCCAATACATCCAAAGAAGCTAGTCAAGCATCCTCATGAGATTGACATGAAGCTTGCAAGATGCATGGTGAATTTATCAGGGTTAAAGGAAGGAAATACCCTGTGCGACCCTTTCTGCGGCACTGGGACAATTTTGTTGCAAGCTGAATCCATGGGGATTTCTTCCATCGGTATTGATTTTGACAAAATAATGTGCAAGATTACAAAAAAAAATCTTGCTGGAAACAAGTTTGATTCTAGGGTGATAAACTCGGGCTTTGAGGAGATAAAAAATATCATGGGAGAAATTGATGGTATAGTTACTGATTTGCCATATGGAATATCATCAAGGTCTTCAGTATCCCCGAAAAAGTTGCTGCAGGATTTCATATCAGTCATACCAAAGAGAAAAAAACTTGTAATGGTATACAAGAAAGGTCTAGAGGTGGACCAAATTAGCAAAGCAAAGAAATACGAGATCTACAGGCATAAGAGCCTGACAAGAGTGATTGCTGTATCATGAAGCTAGTATTTTTGGGAACATCGGCAGCCCAGCCAACTGCAGAGCGTGGCATGACATGCATCTGCCTTGTACTGGATAAAGAGATACTGATGTTTGATGCAGGAGAAGGCGCACAGATTGCGTTTCAAAAGTCAAAGCTTGGCTGGAACAAAAAAATTAGAATATTTGTGACACATATGCACGGGGACCATTGTGTTGGAATACTTGGATTATTGCAGACCATGTCGTTGCAAAACAGGACAGAATCTGTTGACATTTACGGTCCTGCAGGAATTGAAGAGTTTATTGCGGCAAACTTGAAGATACTAAATTTTGGCCTTACGTTTCCTGTGAGGATAATCAGGATAAAAGAGGGTATGGTGTGTGATGATTCTGGGTATACGGTACATGTTTGTGAGGCAGAGCATTCCATTCCTGCATATTCATACCGCTTTACTGAAAAAGACAGGTCTGGCAAGTTTTATCCTGACAAGGCAAAATCACTTGGAGTACCAGAAGGAAAGCTCTGGCATGAATTACAGAGTGGCAATGACATACAAGTTGGGGATAAAACAATAAGACCTTCAGATGTCACTGGAGAAAAACGCAAGGGAATAAAGATTGGAATATCAGGGGACACAAGGCCAACTGGAAAACTGACAGAATTTTTCAAGGATTGCAACTACATGACATTTGATTCTACATACTCTGATACATTGCGTGACAAGGCAAAAGAAAATTATCACTCTACTGCAAAAGAAGCTGCAGAGCTTGCAAAAAAAGCTGGTGTGGCAAACTTGATACTGACACACTTTTCTGCTAGATATGATCAAGTCGATGAGCTTGTAAATGAGGCAAAGACAATCCATGGTTCTGTCACTGCTGCAAGAGATCTCTTAGAGATTGATATCAAGTGAGAATGTGGGATGACATCTCTGACAGGCTGGTAGAATCTCAAAAGATTGTTTTTGTTACAGGTGCTGGGATATCCCAGGAAAGCGGCATTCCTACATTTCGCGGAAAAGATGGATTGTGGCGAAAATATGACCCGATGAAACTTGCAACAATAGATGCATTCTATGAAGATCCAAAACTTGTATGGGAGTGGTATGAGGAGAGGAGAAACAACATCCTAAATGCAAAGCCAAATGCTGGACATGTCACCATTGCAGAACTTGAAAAATATAGAAAAGTGTCTGTTCTCACGCAAAACATTGACGGTCTGCACCAGAGGGCCGGAAGCAAAAATGTATACGAGTTGCATGGTAGTATTGTTATCATCAAGTGTACGGTATGCGATTTCAGGGACAAGATAACAAGCGGGTTTTCTGCACTTCCTCCTTTGTGCAGGTGTGGAAATATGCTACGACCTGATGTTGTATGGTTTGGAGAGGCATTGCCACAGGATGTATGGGAATCTGCAATGGTGGAGGCAAGTACGTGTGACACCATGATAATAGTTGGCACATCGCTTGCAGTATCTCCTGCAAATCTTTTGCCTGTATATGCAAAACAAAACGGTGCAACAATGATCGAAGTAAATATCGAGGAAACCCAAATGTCATCGCAGATGGATCTTTCCTTGCGGGAGCCTGCTGCAAAAGCACTTCCAGAGATTCTTGGAATTATATCATCTGGGAAGAATGGTTGAATTTTTGGATTAATTGTACAAGCAAGAAAAGAAATTGCTTGTTGCATATGGTATGGCAACAAAATTTTATACAAATTAGGATGTATTCATCAAGTAAATCACACTAATTATTAAATAAGAGAATAACGTATAGTAATCAATGCGGAAAGATGCAAATTCTGGCAAATGAGTTTGCGTGATCCTGCGAAAAATGGTATATAGTTAAAGCACTTGATTGTGCAAAGGGGCAAGAGAATGCTTTTGCCTATACAGGGTCACGCCATTTTACCCCTTTTCGTTTTTATAAAATTCTAAAAATTTGATGCCTTTATTCCAGCATTAGCTCAGGGGCAAGCCAGTCTACAACTTTCTCAAGGCTGCTTGAATGAAGTATCACCTTGATTGGTCCCATGGCAGACTCTTCTGCGTTTTCGCATACTGCAATTACATCAACATATGCTGCCTGCTTGTTGAGATAGAACCAGGTGGTGTCCCCCTTTGTATTAAATCGCATCTGCCTTCGGTAGATTCTGTTTGTTCGGTGTTTCTTTATTGTCTCTTGTATTTTTGCAAGCGAGCTTAGCTCATTTGATGTTGCCTTGATGCTAGAATCCTTGTATTGATAATCTGATTCAAGGATTACATGTGATACTGCAAGCCTTACCTTGTCTGGGTCTTCGGATGGGTTTACTGCAGCATAGACTTCGATCTTGCAGGCAACTTTTGGAATCTTCAACTCATCCAACCCTTGATGGTACTATACGCGGCATCAACTAGCTCTGTAACAGTCATGTTGTTGTTTGAGATTGTTTCGTCTGCAAGCGCGATTGATTCGCTCATGCCAACACCCATCTCTCTTGAATCTCTTTGTGTAAAATCTTCGCGATCAGACGGGGCATCAGACCTTCCCCTCACTGTCAAAAACTTGTATCTTGTGTCCCCTGATGCATGAATTGCAAGTACTTTTACTTTGCCAATTTTTTTTAGGACATTTACTTCGGCAAGTGAGCGCACACCATCTACAAGTATAACATCGGACTTTGAATTTTGGATTCCATCCTTGATTAGTTCGGCAACTGCACCTGGGCCATTTTTTTCTCGAAGCTCTATCATTATCTTTCCAAGATTTGCACCTGTTGGTTCTATGTTTCTTCTTGTTGCCTCTGCCCTTACTGCATCGCCCATTGTAATTTTATCAAACCCTTTTGATTTTAGGCCTTCAGCTATTGTGGTCTTGCCAGCGCCTGGCATCCCCGTAAGGCATACGATTAGTTTCACACTCACAAATTTTATTCTCCGGTCTATGAATATATCGGAAAATGGTACCGGTAAATTAAGGGATGAAATCGGCTTGGAAATTAAGTTACGGGTGAATTTTTGATACCAGAAAAGGGTGTCAAGATGGTTAAATCACATACAACATTTGGCTTCTCGCCAGTTCAACTTGTGATTACTTGCAATGGCACGTGCCTGTTCTCTTGCTTGTTGCAAGTCATTAGCGCGGTGCCATTGAGTTGTTTTTGCATTAGGATGCCTGAGATGACGTCTAACATGTTCGCACAGTTCTGTGTGTATTTTTACTTCGGTTGCATGTAATAGATCTTCCATGATATACAAGACCATGAAATAGAATTTCTATTTTGAATACAAAAGCCTGTAGTAGAAAAGAATAGAATGACTTAACAGTATTTGCTTAAAGCAACAACATTACATAATTTCTTTAATGTTCAATGACAGAATCGTAAATAGAATGTATATCCTGTATGTGATTGTCAAACATGAATGCCTCTGAGAAAATCGACAAGCAGATTGCAGACCTAGACGACTGGAGGGGCAAGAGGCTTGCAGAGATTCGCAAGATCATACATGAGGTAGACCCAAAAGTGGTAGAGGAGTGGAAATGGATGGGCACGCCGGTCTGGTCAAACCAGGGAATGTATGCGTTAGCCAATGCCCACAAGAACAAGGTAAAGCTCACATTTTTCCATGGAGCCAAGCTTCCTGACCCCAAGAAGATCTTCAATGCGGGACTAGATGGGAACAAGTGGCGTGCAATAGACTTTGGAGAAGAGGACAAGATTGACAAGGCAGCGCTAAAGGCGCTACTGCGAGCAGCGATTGCTTACAACCAACAGCACTCTGTCCCAAAGAGCAAGGGGTCACGCGTCTAGCGCAAAATCGGTAAAATATATGATTTTTGACAGTCGTTAGTCTTGACAGAACTTGGAAAATCATTATAGATTACCATATATGAAATTCACTGATGCGAGCCTTTGTTGCAGTAGAGATAGAAGATGATGGCATCCTTGATGCAATTACCAAGATCCAGTCGGATTTTCACATCAAGGCAACAGCTGTGAACAAAAAAAATATGCACTTTACATTATTGTTTTTGGGAGAGGTAAGCGAGGAGACCATACCAGACATCAAAAAAGCGCTAGCTACCATCTCGTTCAAGAGGTTTAAAGTGGAATTTACCCACGTTGGGGCGTTTCCAAACCCAAGGTCTCCTAGAGTGATATGGATTGGAGTAGACGACCAGTCATCAAAACAACTAGTTGATCTTGCATTACAGGTGGAAAAAAAACTCGGTCCGCTAGGATTTAGGCCAGACAAGCCCTTCAAGCCTCACCTTACAATATTTAGGGTAAAGAGCAGGATTGACGACATTTCAGGTACCATTGAAAGATTCAAGAAAGTTGATCTAGGAAAATATACCATGACAGAGTTAAAGTTGAAGCAAAGCGTCTTAACCCCTAATGGGCCAGTGTACTCTGATTTGCAGGTGGTTTTAGCTCAATGAAAAATATTTTGGAACAAGCAAGAAAGATTGCAGTCCCTGGAAGACAAGAAGAGGAAAAGATTGGGGCAATTGCAGAACACTTGGTTGACTTGGTAAGAAAAGAGACTGGGAAATATCCAGAGATTACATCTGTTGAGCTTGGCGGGTCTTATGCAAAGGGGACATGGCTCAAGGGCAAACTTGACCTTGATATCTTTGTCAAGATGAAAAAGGAGACAGACGAAAAAAGATTTGAAGAACTCGGCATGAAGATTGGATTTGGTTCGATGAAAAAATTCCATCCGTATGTGAGATATTCAGAGCATCCATATGTTGAGGCAGAGGTCCAAGGCACCAGGGTAAACGTTGTTCCTTGCTATGATGTGGAAAAAGGTCAGTGGAAGAGTGCAGCAGACAGGTCATCGTTTCACACTAGATTCATCCTTGAAAAACTTGATGCAGAGAGAAAAGATGAGGTAAGACTACTCAAAAAGTTTCTAAGAGGAATTGGAATCTATGGAGCAGAGATTGCAACAGAGGGATTTGGCGGATATGTATCAGAGGTCTTGATTTACCATTATGGAAGTTTTCTCAAAGTTTTAGAAGCTGCTGCAAACTTTACACAAGGTCAGGTGATAGGAGACCCGACAAAAAAGTTTGAGACTGCATTTGTGTTAATTGATCCTATAGACAGCAACAGAAACCTTGGCACTGCAATATCTGCCCAGAACTTTGGCACATTCATACTTGCGGCAAGGGCTTTTCTGAAAAAGCAGTCGCTTGTATTTTTCAATGGAAAAAAATCCTTGCCTGACAAAAACAATCTAAGAAATGTTTTGGTAGTAAAGTTTGGCTACAAGAAACGAAGTCCGGATATAATTTGGGGCCAGGTAAAAAGGGGTGCAAGCGCACTTGCAGTACAACTTGAGCTTGGCGGATTCAAGGTGTTGCGCAAGGGTGCAACAACTGATGAAAAGTCTGAAGCTGCAATGCTGTTTTTATTGCATTCAACAGCTATTGAAAAATTCATGGTCAAAAATGGCCCAGACGTGTTTAGAAAACCAGAATCAGAGAGCTTTATTTTGCGAAACTCCAAGAACAAGCTAACCTGGGTTGATGACCAAGGAAAAATACTGTCCTTGCAACAAAGAGAGTTTTATGATGCAAAAAAATTCCTGCAGTCACTTTTGAGAAAGAACCTGGCAAATGCAGGCATTCCAAGTGGGATAATCCCTGACATGAAGCGCAGTTTTGTAATATCAGGGGGCCACCAGGTGACAAGCAAATCCATTAAAAAGGCTCTGGCTGAGTTAACCTCTACCAATGAACTCACCTTTGGTCTCAACAAGTAAGCTTGTCAAAGAACCATACTCTCTGATACTAGGATATCCCAAGGCCACAAGGGGTGAGCTTGCAAGAAGACATGCAGAACTTAGAAAACTTGGAATTACCAAGATATCATTTCAGGGCGAGACAATCTTGAACAACATCCATGTCTTGGGCAAGGGATACGTGGGAGTCGTGGTACTGTCAAGGTTTGGCAAAAAAGATGTAGCACTCAAGATTCGAAGAATTGATTCCAGCAGGCAAGAGATGAAAAGCGAGGCAAAACTTTTACAGATTGCAAATAAGGCAGGCGTAGGACCCAAGTTGATTGCAAGTAGCAAAAATTTCTTGGTAATGGAGTACGTTGAAGGCAAAAAAATAACAGACTGGGTAAGAGAGCTAAAGGGTAGGGGGAGTGCTGCCAAGCTTAGATCTGTTGTAAGGCAAGTTTTGGAGGACTGTTATAATCTTGATAACATGCATCTTGATCATGGTGAGCTAAGCTACATCCACAAGCATGTCATTGTAGGAAAATCTCCATGTATAATTGATTTTGAGAGTGGCAGCACAAACAGAAGAACTTCAAATGTCACATCAGCTACTCAATCAATATTCATAGGATCTGCACTTTCAAGCATTGTAAAAGATATGATAAAAATTCCTAGCAAGAAAAAAATGATTGGTCCTCTTAAAAAATACAAGCATGATCAAACAAGGGAAAACTTTGATGACATACTAGAAATGTTGGGGTTGGACAAGAGTTGAGTTTGCAAGACATAAAAACAAACGCACTAAAAATTTCACTTGCCGTAATACTTTCTGCCTTTGCAGTAGAATTTTTGATAGGAATTACTTCTAACAGCCTTGCACTTGTCACAGACAGCATTCATGCAATACTTGATTCCATTGTGACCATGGTCTTGCTTGTTGCTGCCAAATGGTCTACCAAGCCACCGGACACGGAACACACCTATGGGCACGGAAAGATTGAGACGATGGGAAGTTTTGTTGCAGGAATCATAATTCTTGTAATTTCATCGTTTTTTGTTTACGAATCAATATCAAGATTCCAGGAGCCAAAACCTGAGGTTTTGCCTGGAGTTCTTGCAATAATCGCAGCAGTCTATACGCTAGGGTCTATCTTCTTCAGGATTTTCATCCTAAGAAGGGCACTGAAAAAGACAGACGGCTCGTCGCTTCGTGTAGACCTGTATCATGCGTTCATGGACATGGGTGCAACATCTGTTGCTTTGGTAGGAATTGTATTTGTAATAATGGGATTCTACCAGGGTGACAACATTGCTGCACTAATCCTTGGAGGCTTGCTTGCTGCACTGAGCTTGAAATTAATCTACAAGAGCGGCCTTGAGCTGACTGATGCAGTTCCTGCAAACATGGTCAAAAGAGTCCATGACATTGCAAGCAACACTGCTGGAGTGATGAAGACTGAATCTGTACAGATCCGCAGATCAGGCAGTGACATCTTTACAGATATTACAATATCGTTGAGTGCTGCGTCAAGTTTTGAGGAGGCGCACAAGATTAGTGCAAACGTAGAAAAGAACATCAAAAATGCAATTGCAAATTCTAATGTCACGATTCACTTTGAGCCAACTTGGAAAGATGTTCCTGCAGATTATATCATAAATAAAGTTGCAACATCAGTACCAGGAGTAAAAGGCATTCACAATGTAAGCTCCTTTACTGCAGAAAATGGCGTATTCATCAGCCTACATGTACTAGTTGACAGAAACATGTCACTTGAGGATGCACATCATGTCTCAGATGAGATTGAATCTCAGATAAAAAAATCTGTCTCAAATGTCAATCATATTACGATACATCTAGAGCCGTATATCTCAATTCCAGAAAGCATTCCTGTAGAGGACATAACAATAGAGGAGCAGGTTGCAAAGATCATAAAAGAATATCCCAAGGTAAAAAAAATTGGTCGAGTGATAACATTACACTTACAGGATATATTCAAGGTTGACATTGATTGCTCGTTTGAAAAAGATCTTACAATAGAAGAAGTGCATGATATAGTATCCAATATAGAAAATAAAATTAAAGCCCAGATAAAAAATGCCATAGTTACCATACATCCAGAACCAAACTAGAAATGAAAGACCATGATGCAGTAACATTTCTTAGAAAAGATCCTGTGCTTGTTGATATCATTGGAACCGTTGGCGAGTTCAAGCTAAAGAAAAAAAGCCAGCATTTTGCAGTACTTGTAGAATCAATAATTTCTCAGCAACTTGCAACAAGTGCTGCAGATGCAATTTTTAAGAGATTCAAGGGACTGTATCCAAAGTTTCCAACAGCATCTGAAGTTCTTGCCACAAGAAAATCCAAACTTCGTACAGTTGGCTTGTCTGGCATGAAGGTAGAGTACCTAAAGGACCTGGCAAAACATGTGGATACTGGAAAACTGGACATGAAAGCAATCTCAAAGATGGGTGACGAGGACGTGATAGTTCAGCTAACCCAGGTCAAGGGGATTGGAAGGTGGACAGCTGAGATGTTTTTGATTTTTTCACTTGGAAGAATGGACGTGTTTCCCGTAGGAGACCTTGGCTTGAGAAGAGGTGTACAGATGGCATTTTCATTAAAAGAGATGCCAAAGCCCAAGGAGACTGAAAAGTTTGGAGACAGATGGAGGCCATACAGAAGCGTTGCAACATGGTACCTGTGGAAGAGTCTTCAAAAGTTTGACAAGATTGGATGAGTAGATTTTACCGCGTGAAATCTCCTAAAACACTGTAGGAAAGTTGGTATACGATTTATAAGATCATTTTGCCCATCAAAGCTCTGAAGGCAAAATGGGACAAAATATTGACAGTAATTTACTTGAGCGTTTTGAGAAAGAGATCTGGAGCAAGATTCCCCATCTAGAAAACAAAGATGGTAAAGTGGTCAACGCAACACCGCTTGTTGATATCACACAAGATTTGAAGGAATGTGCAAAAAAAGAATTTAACATTAATTTAGATGATAAAGATCTGAAAATTTTTGGCAAGTTTGATTCGAACTTGCTTGCAGGTTCCATCAAGGTAAGACCTGCGGTAAACATAATCCATGACGCTATTGCTACAGGAAAACTGAAAAGTGGACAGACAATATTTGAAGCAACTTCAGGTAACTTTGGAATTGCACTAGGACAATTATCCAAGATAGGACTTGATGTAGTTGCCCTTGTCTCACGAAAACTACAAGACGGAGTATTTGAGGAACTACGAAATGAAAAAATTCGAATCATAAATCTTGACATGGACATCTGTCCGGCTCCTGGAATGAAAGAAAGTCCAAATGTTTTGGCTGCAAGAGCAACTGCTGCAAATATCAGATCACAATTATCTGAGCTTGGGTTTGACCCAACTATTTTTGATGGTGCAATAACAGAAGCACAAGAATTGTTAGCAAAACAAGACATCATCAATTTAGCAAAGCTTCTTGCAAAGATCTACAACTGCTACTGTCCAGAACAAAACGATAACCAATCAAACATTGAAGCTCACAGAACTGTCACTGCAGCAGAGATTGATCAACAATTACATGACAAGGGACTTTCTCTAGATAACTTTAGAATTGTTTGCACATTTGGTACAGGTGGAACATCTGGAGGTCTGAGCAGATACGTGTCAGAAAAATACGGCAAGAAAGCAGTGCATGTAGTATTTCCTATTGCGGCTCAAGATGTTGCAGGAATTAGGACAAAGAGTAAAGCAGAAGGACTCAAGTTTTACGAGCCACAGCAATATGCAGGACAGCATGAAGTAGACTTTGTGCAGGCAAAGCGTCTGCTGAAATTCTTTGTAGACAAGGGTCACGACATGGGTGAGAGCAGTGCACTTGCGCTATACGCAGTAATGCAAATGGCAAACTTTGGAAGCGATGGTGGAAATTTTGTTGTCATAGTTGCCGATGGAATCCAAAAATACAAAAAGAATCTGGAATCGATGGCAAAGAAAGAGAGCCGTAGTGAGGTTTCATTGGAAGAAGCTGTCTCAAGCGTAGGTGACTATGACAAGGTAATCTGGATACACCCACAATATACTCCGCGTGAGGAAGGAATAGAGCTACTTGCAAAAACTCTGGGCATTGACAAGAGCAAGATAATTGTACCAAAGGCAAGAGAGGTGGAACGATTGTTAATGGCACAACAAATTCCTGACGATTTGAATAAAGCACTAGAAGGATCTCACAAGTCATTACTTGTATGCATGGCAGGATTCACTTCTCTAAATGCTGTTCAAGTTTTTGGGAAGAAAGGTATTGCAACAGAAAGTTTGACTGGTGGAATATCTGGACTCTCGCAAAAAAAAGGAAAGCAAATTTCTGAATTAATTAAAGTTGCTACTGAATAATATACATTTTTGTAATTATCAATTTAAAAAATTTTAATTAAAAATATAACATGTTATCACCTTGAACACACCAGAGATCAAAACAAGGAATTAAGTAACGTAGCTTTTGAATGATAAATCATCCTGAATCAAATGACTATTCTTGAACACTTTCCAGAGGAATACAAACCAAGAGAAATACAAAAAGAGATCTTGCAGGGAATAGAAGAAAAGATCAAGTCAGGATACAAGACAATTATTTTATCTGCACCAACTGGAGTTGGAAAATCGCTTATTGCCGCAACTCTTGCAAGATATTTTGGTAGCTCGTTTATAGTAACTGCTTCCAAGCAATTACAGGACCAGTACTCCAAGGACCTAAAGTTTCTCATGCCAGTAAAGGGCAAGTCAAATTTTGCCTGCCTCAAGCTGATGGACCAGGAATCACTTCTCAAATCAGATACAAGAGGTGCAATCCAGAGAGGCCTGACTTGTGAGAAAGGTGTCTGCGAAGAGACAACAATGAAGAATGGCAAAAAAGTCAAAGAATCCTGCCAGTTCAAGCCAAAGCTTGGAGAGCCTCATGATGACACCAAGGACTCGTGTTATTATTATGAACAAAAGTACCGTGCACTGACCTCGCCTCACTCAATCTGGAACTATGCAGCATATTTTCAGCTGATGAAGTTCAACAAAAAGGCATATGCAGAATATGTTTCAAAACCGATTGCAGTTTTTGATGAAGCGCACAAGGTAGAGGACCAAATCATACAATTTATTGGCGTTGACATTTACAGTGCATATCTTTCTGAATGCCACATTGATGAAAAGCCATACGATCTATCAGAGATGAACATGGTAGCAAAATTGTTGGATGATCTGGCAAGATCATATTCAGAGCAGATAAAGGAACTGCTTGACAGTAGGGCGTTTATCCTAAACCCTGACTATACATTGCTTGCAAAACTAGAATCAAGATATGAAAAGATGGCAAATGCTCATGCAGAGTTATTCATAAACAAAAATAATTTTGTTGTAAATGATCCATTCAACGACGAGCGAGGAAATTTTAGATCAGTTTCAGTCAAGCCACTTGACATTTCAAAATATGTCAAGACTTTCTTTGATATGGAAAATCAAGTTTTCATGTCAGCAACAATAGACAAGGATAGTTTTTGTGAAAATGCAGGACTTGATCCAGACAAAGTTGGATTTGTGGACACACCAAGATCTCCTTTTCCTCCAGACAGTAGAAGAATTAATTTTCTTAATACAAGAAAACTCAGCTACTCTTCAAGTAGAGATGACGAGCTTGCAGTAATTAAAAAAATTGATGACATCATGTCACAACACAGTACCGAGAGAGGACTGATACTTACTTCATCAGAGAAGAAATGCGTTGACATACGAAACAACCTGTCTGAGAAAAACAGGCAGAGAATCAGGATATGCCACAGCAGAAATGAGAATGGCATGACCCAAGATGAGGTATTGCAAGAGCATGCTTTTGATGAGGATGGAGTATTGTTGTCATCGTCATTGTGGGAAGGAGTTGACCTAAAAGACGACCTGTCAAGGTTTCAGATAATAGCAAAGGTTCCATACCCGAACCTAAGTGAAAAGCGAACAAAAGACAAGATGAAACGATTTCCCCTATGGTACAAGTCACAGACACTGACAAAACTCCTACAGGGCTTTGGAAGATCAATTAGAAGTGAGAATGACTGGGCAGTAACATATGTTCTTGATTCTGCTGCAAGTGATCTCTTGCTTCAATCAAAATTCATGATTCCAAAAGCATACCAGGATGTATTGGGGTTTCCAAGCTATAATGGTAGCATGAAATCTACATTGTAAGAAAATTTTTCTTTCAAAAAAAGCACTTATGGGAAATTAATTTGCAACGGTCTGCACTGATTTGTCAGGTAGGTCAGTCAATGTGAAGACAAATCTAGAACCTTCGAATTCTGTTGTTCCTTCTCTTTCCCAGTTTATTTTGTAAGATTTGATCAGGTGTCCACCCACTATTGATATTGTCTTTGGCACATCTTCGAAGAGCTTCTCTACCTTTGCCTTGTCCCTTGTCATAAGCAGGGATCTTCGTCTCTTCATGAGGTACTTGATTGCGACATTTTTGTGCATGTGTCCTTCTACCTCAATCTTCTCGTTGCCGAGGTCAATAGTGAATTTTCGCTTTCCCATGAGGCTAGATACTGTTGTAATTCTACAAAAAATAGGCTTGACAACTTGACATTAGCAAGTAGATTGTAAATTATGACAAAATCTACTCATGTAGGTAATGTATCCATGATGAGACGAGTCTATCTCTTTCGAGCAATCTTCCAGGCGTTTTGTATGTTTTCCATTCCAATATGTGAATAAAATGAATCTGCTTCTGGTGCAGATAACAAAAGTATCATGACTTTGTTTCCTAGTGTTTTTTGTGCGGTCTTGAGCAGTTTTTTTCCAATTCCAAGGCGTTGATATTTTTTGTCAACTGCCAGATCAGATACATAGCAACAATAGCTAAAATCAGTTACAGCACGCAGTATTCCAACCAGGTTTTTTCCATCTTTTGCACATATTGTC
>JANWJG010000108.1 GCA_025449485.1 Nitrosotalea sp.
GAATTTAATATCTTCAATGAATCCCATGTCAAGCATTGTATCTGCTTCATCAAGTATAACCCACTTTACCTTCTGTAATTTTATGGAACCACGTTTGATGTGATCAATGAGTCTTCCTGGTGTTGCAACTACAATTTCTACTCCCCGATGGAGTTCTTGCAGTTGTACATTCATGCTTTGACCACCATAGATTGTTACACTTCGGACTCCAGAATGTCTTGAGAATTTTACAATTTCATCAGATATCTGTACTGCAAGCTCTCTTGTTGGAGCAATGATTAGTGCTTGTACTCCACCTTTTGGAATAACATTTTGGATTATTGGTAGTGAAAATGCAGCTGTCTTTCCTGTTCCAGTATGTGCTTGACCTATGACATCTTGTCCTGAAAGAAGTACTGGAATTGCCCCTGACTGGATAGGAAATGGTTCGCGAAAACCCATTTCATTAAGAGCAGTGAGTATGGTATCCTTTAACCCTAATTCTTCAAATTTTGTCAAGTTTATTCATTCATCCTTTTATTGAAACGACAGAGAAAAGTTCGATCACCTATTTCCGTCAATTTTTGTTTAATGTACCCTTCTGGCTCTAATAACTCTTTCCAAAATATTGAAAAAATTTCTATTATTTTTGGAAATTGTATAATCTCTTGCTCTGATATGTGGCATAGATTTGACCCATCAAAATGATATACATAATTATCTGAGATTTATGTGATAATAACATGAGCAGTGACCTTAGATTAAAAAAACTTAGAGGATCTGGAGGTTTTATCATGGCTACAGTAACTGATGATCAACAACGAAAAGGAAATCTTGGTGGACCAGACTTGTTTCTTGCACCAGTCGGACGTCTTGACTCAGAAAAGATTTCCAAGCATTACTGCAATACATGTGAAAAAGAATACGAGGGAAGCCCAAAGATAGAATATGAAAATCCTAATGAGATAGTGGCAGAAAATCTTGTTCTTTTAGAAAAGGGGCAATACATCTGTACTACATGTGGTTCTGTCCTTGCAGAATATAGAAACTTTAGCAAGCCAGATGAAGCAGCATCAATTGGAGCTGCAATACCTGTAACTAACACAAATGTTTCAACACCACAGTCAGCTCAGAGTTTTGAATTTCAAGAAAAACCCAAAGATACTGGTGTAAAGACATTCAGTTCCATAACAGGTCTAGGAGTTTATGATACTGAAGCAAGAAAGGTGGGAGTTGTCAAGGAAATGGGTATTCAACCAGATCAATCAAGCATAGTATTGGTTGTGACAAGAAATGATGGTACAGATGTCACAGTAAAGTGGGATGACATACGAAAGATCGGAGAGATTGTATTGCTTGGTAGCTTGCTTGAAAGTAATTTAAAGTGCAAGTGTGGTTACACTAACAGCCAAGGCTCAAAGTTCTGTGAAAGCTGCGGTAACAAATTAAAGTAAACCAATCATTGTTAAGCAAGATTTATCTTACGATTTTAAAGAACGTAATAATAATTGAATAAACTTTCTCTCAAATCAGGTATCGTAAAGGACATTATAATTGTGGTAATCGGCATTGCAATAATTTGGATCGGTCTTCGAGTAGCCTTTGGAACAGAAAATCCATTTTATGTAGTGTCAAGTGGAAGCATGATACCAAACCTGGAGATCTTTGATGTGATTGTAGTTCAGGGACATGTTAATTTTGATCAATTAAAAGTTGGAGACATCATAGTGTTCAACAGGCCAGATGGACATGACAAGGTCATAGTTCATAGAGTTGCAGAGATACTAAACAAGGACCCTCTTGTAATTAGGACAAAGGGAGATGCAAATCCTGGGTCCATACCAGGAACTGACTTTCCAATAACAAAAGATGATTACATTGGAAAAGTAGTCTATGTCATTCCGCAGATAGGATATGTGACAAGAATACTCACACCCCCAATCAATTACATCATAATAGCTGTCATCGTAGGTATAATGCTAGTAAAACAGTTTGGCAAGCCAAAATCTACAGACAATGCAGCCTTGGGAAGTGATCAGGACAAGCCAAATTCAGACGAGTCTGGAACTAGCGCAGACAAGAGTTTGTCAGGTGACAAATCATATTTTACAAATGATTCAGACAAGCCAAAAGACAAATCACAAGATAAAGATGTAGACTAGTCAGCAAACAAGTCTCAAGATAAAGATTCTGAACTGAAATAAATTTTATTTATTTTCGTATCTTGAATACACGCTGGAAATAATCAGATTGTTCAGATTCTGGTTCAGAATTTTCTTTTATGCTTGCAAGATTTTTAGCTAGTTTTTTCTTGTATCCAAGCTGCATTTGACGTGCAATCTGGATTCTCTGGGCTTGTGGAGAACCTGCGCCATGCATTGATTCTGTTAGATATCCTACTGCATTTCTGCCCAGTGTCATGTTTTCAATCAGTCTAAGAATTCTTATCCTGTTTTCAACATCTACTCCTTTTCGTCCCCTAAGGTACTTTTTCAGTATTGGACCTGTTGTGGGGTTTCTCAAATCTTTTTCAGATGGAAGTGTGACAACAAGACCTCCTGCAATATCTTGTGCCAGTCTACCAATTTCATATGGGAATCTAGTTACGTTATGTTTTGTAACATTTGCTAGCATGTCATCATTAAGCCAAACACCAGACTTGGTACGATGTGCCTGAGACGATGACGCAATGCCAGATGCATATATGGTTTCATTGAGATGGGTCATTTCCACTAGTTTGTCACGTATATGAGAAACATCTGGAACCCCGTTGTAATCAGCAATTGCAGCAGCTGCACCAATTAAAACATCACCAAGACCTGTTTTACATACATAACTTCTTCTGTGATAACACGTGAATCGTTCTACAAGCATTGCGGCAAATTCATACTCGCCAAACATGAATACTTTATCCCATGGAATAAACACTCTATCAAAAACCATGAGTGCCTCTTGTCCTGCAAATTTTGCGTTTCCTGCATCAATGTCACCATCCTCCATGCTTCTTGTGTCACATGACTGACGTCCGTAGATGTATGTAATTCCAGGAGCATCGGCAGGCATGGCACCTACCACCGCATAATCCTTGTCACCTTCCAACAGTCTCATGGTTGGCATTACTATTATCCAGTGTGAGTTGATGCAACCAGTCTGGTGGGCCTTGGCACCTGTAACAAATATTCCCTTATCATTTTTTTCTACAACATGTAAGAATACATCTGGATCTTCTTGCTGATGTGGTGCCTTGCTTCTGTCTCCCTTTGGATCAGTCATAGCACCTCCAATAACAAAATTCTCTTGTTGGATCATTTTTATAAAATCGACTAGTCGTTTGTGATAATTAGTCTTGTGTTTTTCATCAATTTCAAAAGTAACAGAATATAATGAATTTAGTGCGTCCATTCCCACACATCTTTGAAAACATGTTCCAGTGAGTTGGCCAAGTTTTCTTTGCATCTTATTTTGATTTACCAGATCATCTGCACTTTCTGCAATATGCAAAAACCTGTTGACTTGCAAACCAGTTATGGATGATTTTGCAGTTGCCATCTCAGAGTCCTTTTCTGCCAGATCATATGTCTCTGCAACTGCATTTATCGATGGTCTAATCATTGGATGATCTACTGGTTCTTTTACAAGTTCGCCAAAAAGGTAGACTTTCATGTCACGGCCTCTGAGACTTTGGATGTACTCAGCAGCTGTCTTAATTGGCATGTCAGCTAATACCCTTTGCAAGTAATATAAATATTATAACAAAATTGTTGTTTTTCAAGCAAGTCCGATTCTTACGTCAACTACTTTGCAGCCCTTGCCCTTTTCAAAGACAAGAACTGGATTCATGTCAAGTTCTTTTATTTCTTGGAAATCAGTCACAAGTTGGGAGATTCGTTGTATACAGTCTGCAAGTTTTTTGATATCAGATGGCTTCTCTCCTCTGACACCTTGTAACAACTTGTTTGTTTTGATAGATGATATCATTTCATCTGCTTCAGTATCTGTGACAGGAGCAACTCTGAATGTGACATCCTTTAGTACCTCAACATAGATTCCACCCATGCCAAACATAACTACAGGACCAAATCCTGGTTCTTGTTTTGAGCCCACGATGGTCTCTTTTCCACCTTTTACCATCTCTTGAACCAGTACGCCCTTGATGATGGCTTTTTTGTCATATTTTTTTGCATTTTTGATTATTTCTTTAAAGGCCTTTTTGACTTCTTGTGGAGTCTTCAATCCAACCTTGACTCCACCAGCATCAGACTTGTGAATAATTTGTGGTGATGCTATTTTCATTACAACTGGATATCCGATTTTTTTTGCTGCAACTGTTGCCTCTTTTTCTTTGGTGGCAAGAATGCTTTTTGGTACAGGAAAACCATATGCACGTAAAACCTCTTGTCCTTCTTCTTCTAACAGGTTCTTTCTTCCCTCAGACTTTACCTTGGAAAATATCTGTTCTACTTTTTTCTTGTTTACTTTGAATTGTTGTATCTTTCCTTCTGATGTTTGAGACCATTGAGCAAATCTCAGCATTGCTTTTAGTGCACGTATTGCTTTTTCTGCATAGCTGTAATATGGAACGCCCCCTTCTGCAAGAATTTCTTTATTTTTTATTCCCTCATCAAGGCCCATCAGGCTTGCAAGAATTGTTTTATTGTATTTCTTTGATGCATTGACAACTACTTCTGCAAGTTTATTGTAATCAAGTGTAGCAGATGGTGTACACATTGTTATGACAGAGCCAGTATTTGGATGAGCAAGTACTAGATTTAACACATGATCAAATCTGTTAAAATCAGCATCACCTACTATATCGACTGGATTTCTAGAAGTTCCCCACGGAGGAATTACTGCATTTATCTGCGGTCTAATGTCTTCGATATTTGCCATTTTTATTCCAATTCTGGAACAGGCATCAGTAGAAATTATTGCTGGCCCTCCGGCATTTGATACAATGACCAAGTCTCCCTTTGAAGGCAATGGTTGCTTTGAAAAAGCAGTTGCATAATCAAACAATTCTTCCATGGTGTCAACCCGTATTGCGCCTGATTGGGTTAGCAATGCATCATAGATTTCATCAGAGCCCATGAGTGCACCAGTATGAGACATGGCTGCCTTGGCACCCTCTGGACTTCGACCGGATTTTAGCACCAGTACAGGTTTTTTTATTTTATTTAATCTGGTGATTTGTTTGCATATCTTCAGAAATTCTCGTCCATTGGTCATATCTTCAAGATACATGACAATGACCTTTGTCTGCTCATGTTCTGAAAGCATTTTTAGAATATCAACTTCGTTTAGGTCTACTTTGTTTCCCATACTGATTACAGAGGAAAATCCTATTCCCTGAGCACTTGCATCCTCAACCAGTGCTGCACAAATAGCTCCACTTTGTGATACAAGTGCAATTCCTCCAGACTTGGGAGTTACTTTGAGAAAAGTTGAATTCATCATTGTTTGAGGTGCCAAGTTCATCACACCAAGACAGTTTGGTCCTATGATCTTGATATTATACTGCTTGGCAATTTCTGCAAGCTTTCGTTCAAGCTTTGCACCATCTTCGTTGACTTCTTTGAATCCAGCTGTTATGACAATTGCTCCCTTGATTCCTTTCTTGCCACACTCTTCAAGTACTGCTGGAACAACATCATTTTTTGTAACTATAACTGCAAGATCTATTTCCTCTGGAACATCAAGAACTGATTTGTACGCTTTTTTATCAAATACAGTTTCTCTTGTGGGACTGATTGGAAGTATCTTTCCAGTATACCCTTTTAGTATGTTAGATGTAATGGCACGTCCCACACTTCCTTCCTTATCAGAAGCACCGATTATTGCAATAGATTTTGGAGACAGGAAAATAGATTCGCTCATTTTAATGAGATGGACTCAAATGGATTTGTATAATAAGTTTATCCAAGAAAAGTGTCCGATCCCAAAGATTAACTGCCAAGCATCTTTCCAGCTAGGTTCTGGTTTCGTGGGATCCAGTTTATCTTTAGGTTTGGAAACTTGGCTGCCAGATCCCATGTCTCCCTTGCAAGGTTCCTCAACTGATCATTATTGATGGCAAATTCGTGGTTTAATTGGGAAACTGTGTTTTTTGAATCGCTATAGATTATAATTTCATTATTAGTGCCTGAAAATTTTTTCAGGGCAGAAATTATGGCCATGTACTCGGCTTGGTTATTTGTTATGTTTGGCTCTTTTTTGTAAAATGACTCTCCTGTTTCTTTGACAAAGAAACCAAATCCTGAATTGGGACCTCCCGAACCGTCAACAAATATTCTAAGGACCATCTTTGTACAACTTCATTAATTTTACACTCAAATTTACAGTTATCATGTAGATTACAGTTGAGATAGATTGCGATATCATAGATGCGGCATAGGCATGGTATGAATTTGTGAGCAAGTAATACTGGAGAGACCACCTGCAGGCAGTATAGATTACTTCCCCTATTCCAAGAGAAGATATCACCTTTATCAGATCTCGTCTGAGCTCTGCCTTGTCCACCTGACCTGTTTCAAGTAGATATTTTTTCTTGTTGTCAATGTAATAAAGAGAGCCAAAAGTTGAAAAATATACAACATAATCAACACCCAGACTTATAGTTGCATTGACATAGTTTTGTTGATTTGAAAACAATTGTGCAACTATTGCAGAGATTACAATTGATGCAAGAAATCCTAAAAGGATATTCTTGTTGAGTCGGAGATACTCTTTGTACTGTTGCTTCACAGATTGATTTTATCCATCTTACAATTAAATCAAATCTATTGCAGA
>JANWJG010000109.1 GCA_025449485.1 Nitrosotalea sp.
ATTTGTGACAAGTGTAACAATGCATCTGTTGCACCAATTCTGACAAATGCTCCAAAGTCTGTAATCTCGACAATTTCTCCACGGACAATTTCCTGGAGTTTTGGTGAAAATGTTAATGCTGTAAATTCTACTCTGTGGTATGTTCCTCCGTCTCCCGCAATTACCTTGCCCATCTTTTCGACCTTGGTCTCTAGTATCATTATGACATAGCCAAGTTCTGGGTTTATCATGCTCTCGTACTTTTCACGAAGGATTGTGATTGCAGCCTTTTTGAGGGACTCTCCGAATAGTTTAGGAGGTATTCTAACTACATCAGTAAGTGTCGATATAGAAAACATCCATAAATCGACATAAAATTTGAATTTATGAATCTTTGGATGATTCCAATATTATTTTTGCCTATGTTTAAATATCGTATTCAGGATTTTTTACTTTATGGTTTCAGTTGATCAAGTACTTTCTACGTTATCTACAGTAATCGATCCAGATCTAAAAAAAGACATTGTCTCAATGGGGATGATAAAAGACATTGAGATAAACGGAGGAGATTTGAAGTTTACACTAGAGCTTACCACTCCAGCTTGCCCGTTTAATGACGAAATAGAACAAGATGTGAGAGACGCAATTGCAAAGATAAAGGAGGTATCAAAATTTGATCTTAAAGTTACTGCCAAAGTCATGGAGGGAAGATCCCTTAGCATGGACGAAATGCTGCCAACAGTAAAGAACATCATTGGTGTAGCAAGTGGAAAGGGTGGAGTCGGAAAGACTACTGTCTCTGTAAACTTGGCACTTGCATTGGCACAGACTGGTGCAAAGGTTGGATTGCTTGATGCAGATATCTACGGTCCAAGTGTTCCATTGATGCTTGGAATGGGAAAATCTGCAATGGAAGTTGACAATAATAAATTACAGCCAGCCGAGTCCCATGGACTAAAAGTTGTATCATTTGGTTTCTTTGCAGAGCAAGCTCACCAGGCCGCAATATACCGTGGACCAATAATTTCTGGAATACTAAAACAATTTCTTGTTGATACCAACTGGTCTGATCTTGATTATCTTATTGTGGACCTTCCACCTGGAACAGGTGACATTCCTTTGACACTTGCACAGACCATTCCAATTACTGGTATAGTTGTTGTTACAACTCCACAAGAAGTTGCAAGCAACATTGCAGTCAAGGCATTTGGAATGTTCCAGAAACTAAACATACCAATCATGGGAGTGATTGAAAACATGAGTTATTTCATTTGTCCTAATTGTACTACAAAGCACTATGTCTTTGGAAAAGAGGGTGCAAAAAGAATGAGTGAAAAACACGAACTTGCATTCTTGGGAGAGATTCCACTCAATCCTGGTATAATGGAAGGCTCTGATACTGGAAGACCAGTGCTTGTAACCGACCCCGACTCGCCACTGTCTCATGCATTTATGGTTGTGGCAAAAAACGTTGCCGCAAGATGTAGTGTACTTGCATCTCAGCTAAATGAAGAAATCAAAGCTGAGGTCGCAACTCAAAAATAGTTCAAAACAAAGGTAAATTGTGCATCTTCCTGATAATCTTCGGTCTTTATTAAAAAAACCTCTTGGTATCTTGATACCTGATTATGAAGTGACACGGTCCAGCGTTTCAAGCAAGATTCCAAAGGATGCATTTGTAATTACGGTTGGTGATGCCACAACTGAAAAGATGATATCGTTTGGTCTTAGTCCATCACTTCAGATTGTTGATTCACTTGAAAAAAGAAACAAGCGAGACTTGCCAGGTGGGTATGTCAAGACGATATTAGAGTGTGCAAACCCTGCTGCAGAGATAACAGAGCAGAGTGTCTCTACTATTAAGCAGGCGTTTACCATGATTGCCCCTGTGAGAATAATTGTATCTGGAGAAGAGGATTTGCTTGTTCTTCCCGTTGCAGTTTTTGCACCAGACAACTCTGTAATCTTGTATGGTCAGCCAAATGAAGGGCTGGTACTGGTACAGGTGACAGAGGAGGTAAGAAATAAGGCTAAATCCATAATGAGTTTAATGGTTTGAGTGGGGAATGAGGAGACGGTGGCTGTATGATTTGTGATTAAACTAAATATTTTCCGACCCTACTTACAACTTTAGTGGTTAAAACAAAAAATTCCACCATTGTCAATACGAATTTTGACAAAATGAATTAAACCAGAAATTCTAGTCTTTGATTATGTGAAGCTTGACTCTGATCTACGGTTTAAGATACTTGAAAAAGTGGGAGTCTACTCTGCAAGATTTAGTATTTCAGAACCAAAGATACTTTGCACCACAAAAGAGGTTCTTGAGATGCCAAAAGAAGTGACTGAGGGCAGAAGGACGTCTGCATACAAGTATCTTGGAGTGTCATATATTCAGGATAATGTGGTCTTCATAAATGTCCGCAAGATGCCTGATGAGAAGATACTTGAAAATACAATTGTACATGAATTGATCCACATGCGTTTTCCATATCTGAGCCATGGTAGAAAATTTAACAAGTTGGTAAGGCGAGGGCTTGCAGGATGGACATTCAAGCCCTATGTAAAAAGACACTAGTTGTTACTTTTCTTCAACTATTGTTGTCATGTCCATCTTGTCTATCTGAGCTATTATGGTCTGCTTCATGGATTCGTTGTGTTTTGAACAAAACTTGAAAAAACCATCCACTGTCTCAAAACAGCCACATATCCACTTTGTTTGCATGTCTCCCTCTACTGTCAATCTGTTATAGTCGCTTTTCTTTGCCATGAAATTATACCACATGCATCACGCTAAAAAAGTTTTGAAAAAATCATACAACTACATAATTTTATAAAGTGTCTATCCATTGAATTTTTAAAGTGCAAGCAGAAAAAAATTCTATATTGAGAATGCAAAAACTGGATACTCCAAAACAGGTTGAAAAACGCTGGGTTACTCTACAAGACTCGCAACTAATTGCGATTATATTAAAATCTGTAGGAGATGAAGACAAGAAAAATATCATAAATGCAGTAATTGACAAACCGCATACAATTTCTGAAATACTTGATATCAGTATGACTCCTAAAACCTCTGGATATCGAAAAATAAATGCACTAATATCTGATGGAATGCTGATTCCTCAAGGATATGATACTATACATGATGGCAAGCGAGTTGCAAAATACAAGGCCATTTTTGATAACATCCGCATACTGATAGAAAAGAACAAAGTTGTTGTAAAAATACATACCGCACAAATAATGTAGATTTTTTATTCTAACGTTTCTTTCATTTCTTTAAATTGTTCTTTTGTAATCTCACCCTTGACATATCGTCTCTTTAATATGGTCAATGGATCATCATCGATTGATTTTGGCTGTATGACTTCGGTTGTATGAGTTTGTGAACGTCTTATTCCTTCATTGACTATTGCAACAATCTTTGCAGCTTTTTCTTTTGGTATTGCATCGATAAACCCTTGCTGATCATTGTTAAAGTATCCTGACGATATGATTATTTTAGAAGTGAAAACCCCATTCTCAAGTTTTACATTGTTTATCTGAGTGTATGGTATGGCATCTACGTCTGAGCGCAATCCCAGTGAATTGGGATCTCTGATTAAAAGGCGCTTGTCTGTTGCAAATAACGTCTTTGGGGTTATCAATTTTCCACCTGGCATAATCTTGCTTTGTCTTGCTACTGCCTTGATTGTCTCTGCTGTATCCAGCATGTTCTTTATTCTATCAATCTCTGATATCTCATCTTCATCAAATTGAGTGCGGTCAAAGGTATATTCTGGCTCTTTTTTCTTGCCAAACATAACTATGAATGAGAAAGCAAAACTGCCTCATTAACTTGATCCATGATTTCTTCTGAAGCATGGTGAAATTACTTGGGAAATATCGGACTTGTCCTTGGAGGTAATTAATGTCACAGGCATGAAATGAATGAAATTTTCCTATTTTTTCCTATTTAAAAATAATATAGTTGGGATAAAAAATTGAGACGTCGTATTTATGGACAGCCTTCCATCTTTTGGATGAAATAACCTTTCTTTTGAATCTCGTTGGCAATGGGTTCTGGTGCACCTTGTGAGTGGCAGAACTGGCATTCCTCGGTTGAAACCTTTGATTCGGCCTCTCCGATGGTATTGAGCCATTCTTTTGCATACTGGATTGCCTTTTGGTGATCCTTCTGGCTTGTAATGACGTCAAAATGCATCGTATGGCCGTCCTTTGCCTCTACGTATGTATCGTATACGTGAATTTCCATAATTATTATTTTGAAATAGGTATATTTAATCTAATTTGGACAAGTTTTTAACGTCATGTACAAGCAGATCGCAAAAAATTAAACTCGTCATACTCAAAACGTGCCTGACCTGACTGTTTACTAATAAACATCCAACAAGACCCCTGAAAAAATGTGCATTAATGTCTATTTCTTTTTGATCGCAAACTTGCTAATTCAATGAATACTCATTGCCGCCATAAATGTCAGATATTGCAGGCGATGATGATTCAAACGAATCTATAGCAAACTTTGCTGTAAAATGACCCTTGATCTTGGTAAATCCTTTTACGTTAGTTTGACTCATAATTGACGATGTGGGGCGCTAAGAGCGAATTCAAGTGTAAAGACTGTGATACCACTTTTACAGACAAGGATCATCTTGAACGACACAAACACGTTCACAAAAAGTAAAATTACATGATCTTTACTGGGACTGGTACAATGCCTGAATTGTAGATATATGCCTTAAACTCGTCATGCCTATTTGAAAAAATAATCCATGTTACCGGGTTTATCTCCATGTATTTTTCATCAGTAGAGGATGGATATGGTACTGAATCTGGGTGAGAATGAAATATTCCAATGACTTCAAGATTCATCTCTTCTGCCTGACTGTATGCTGTTATCAATTCTTCATTTGATATCGTAAAATTTACTGGCGATTTCTCAATGTTTTCCGTAAGGAAAATTTCTCTTATTGTGATGGTGTTGTTGATGTTGTTGCCAAACAAAATGGCACATGACTCATTTGGAGAATTTCGATTCGAGTATTTTTTGAGTACCTCTACCTGATTCTTTGATAAAGTTATTGACTTGGGTACAGTCATCCTATTGTTACTTTTCCAGTCATCCATGGGTGGACTGTGCAAAAGTAATCTTGTGAGCCTGTCTTTGTAAATGTGAACTGGAATGTTTTTCCTGGTTTTATCAAGCTAGAATCAAACACGTCTCCTGGAGTACTATCGCTTGGTTTGCCGCTAGTTACAGTATGTGCAACACTGTCACTATTTGTCCAAGTCACTGTGGTTCCAGTTTTAATTGCTACTGGATTTGGAGCAAAACAGTTGTTTGTTCCAACACATGCCGTACTTGCACTTGTTCCTGCACCACTTGTAATGGTTACATTTACTGGCTTGACAGGTTCTGTTATCGTTATATTTCCTGACATGATAGGATGAACCGTACAGAGATACTGATATGTTGTAGCGTTAAGCTTTGATGTTTCCAATCTGAATGTCTTACCTGATTTTATTATACCAGAATCCCACGTAGTACCATCTGCACTAGTCACTGTATGTGGAACTTTGTCATTGTTTGTCCATTCTATGATATCTCCCTTGGGGACTGTTACCGTTGCAGGGGTGAAGCTTGGATTTCCTTTCACTGATGCATTTGCAGGAATCTCTATTGATATTACTGGAACATTTGAAACTGGTGTTACTGTAGCATTTGTTGCAGTCTGGTTTACTGATTGCAAATGGAACTGGGCACCAGGTCCAATAAAACCAAATGCAGTATACGAGCCAATGCCTACTATCATTGCTGCCACAAATATTGTCGCAATTGGCTTGAAATATTTTGGCTTTTTCATGGAGAAAAAGGCCAGAACTATTGTTGGAATTAAAATGATAATTAACAATCCAACAAATGCTGGCAATGATGTGACTATCTTGTTTAGTCCTATTGCATATGTTCCAACGGAACCGGCAATACCAAAGATTACAAGTGTAGTTGCTTTTGCTCTTGGGCTAGTTGATACTCCTCCACTCAGAATTCCTGCCGACAAGAAGACCATGCCTACAAACATGGTCAAGCCTGAAAGTGCCTGCATTCCTGTAAGAAACGTATTTGCAA
>JANWJG010000110.1 GCA_025449485.1 Nitrosotalea sp.
ATATTCTCAAGACCCACAACATTACTACTGCTCAGATTTACTCTAGTGTTATAGAGGCAGAAAGACGCGGAGAATATCTTGGTGCATGTGTCCAGATAATCCCACATGTTACAGATGCAATCAAAGATAGAATACGAAAGATAGTAAAAAGCGAGAATCTTGACATGCTTGTAATAGAGTGTGGTGGAACTGTCGGAGACATTGAGAGTCTACCATTTCTTGAAGCATTAAGACAGATGAGGCTCGAGGAAGGGCCAGAAAATGTGATCTTTGTCCATGTCACACTTGCACCATCTCTTGATGTGGTAGGTGAACAAAAGACAAAGCCAACTCAGCATAGTGTTCAGGAATTACGAAGAATAGGTATCCAGCCAGACTTGCTGGCAGTCAGATGCACAAGACCACTTGAAATGGCAGCAAGAAAAAAGATTTCATTATTTTCAAACGTCTCAGAGCATGACGTATTTTCATGTCATGATGCAGAATCAATTCTTTTGGTACCACAGATGCTGTATGACCAAGGTATCATTAATGTAATATTCAAAAAGTTTGGCAAAGTTGGACTAGTCAACACATCGGCAAACTGGGACAAGTGGAATGCAATAATAAATTCATTTCACAGTACAAAAGAATCAGTAAGGATTGCAATGATTGGAAAATATGTCAAACTTGCGGATAGCTATGTAAGTGTAAATCATGCACTACAGCACGCAGGTGCTAAAATCGGGAAAAATGTCATGATAGACTGGATTGATTCTGAAGAACTCAATGGAGATTTGAGTAAACTTTCAACATACAACGGAATAATTGTTCCAGGAGGATTCGGAGACAGGGGAGTAGAGGGAATAATCAGTACTGCAAACTATGCAAGAGCGAAAAATATACCATATCTTGGAATCTGTTTTGGCTTTCAGCTAGCTGCAGTAGCATTTGGAAGACATGTATGTGGATTGGCAAATGCAAACTCTACAGAGATTGCACCAAGTACAGAAAATCCAATAATTGATCTTCTGCCAGAACAAAAGACAGTTGAAAACATGGGAGGCTCGCTACGTTTAGGATCACACGAGATTACCGTAGAAGAAAATACTATGGCATTCAAACTTTACAAATCCACAAAGATTCACAAAAGACACAGACACAGATTTGAGTTCAACCAAAAATACTTGGAACTATTTTCTTCAAAGGGCATGAAGTTTTCAGGATACAGTGATAACAAAAAACGCATAGAAGTATTAGAGATTCCAAGCCACAAGTTCTATCTTGGTGTGCAATATCACCCAGAATTTAGCAGCAGACCTGGATACCCAGAGGAATCCTTTGAGGCGTTCATACGAGCATCAGCCAATGCCTAGGCATTACTTTGGAATTTCGTAGATTCTTTGTCTAGTATCACGCAATGAGACTCTTCTTTTTACATAACCCTTCTCAAGCAGGTGACTCAATGCAAGTCTTACCGTTCTATCAGGGAGGAGTGTCTTTTCAGCCAGTTCTTTTTGAGTAAGAGAGCCTTCGTATTCCAGTGTTTTGAGCAACAACTTGGAGCTTGGTGGCATGTTGAGCAGCTCATCTGCAAGCTTTACTTTTTTAGCCAATGCCGAAACTGTAGTAGAATCTTTTTTCATTCGAATTACATTTGCAGGCTGTGGAAATTTTGTACAAACTACAGTCTTGTCTACTTTGAACCTATCTTTTCCGTCAATTACAACCTCGCATCGGAGACTGGATGAAATGTCATCAATTTCAATAAGGGCATCTTCTGGAACGATGAGAGGACGTCTGGTATTATCAAGTGAGTTAACAGATACAATACAAAAGACCTTTGAGTTTTGGTATATGGCAGGACCGCCTGCAGACATGGAATATGCAGATGAGCCAATGGGGGTTGACACTATCAAACCATCACTGCTGTCATGCCATAATTCTTCTCCGTTTATACGTAAAACATGCTCTAACAATATTGCACTCTTTGAAGAAAATATTGCCACATCATTTAATGCAGGATAGATTTGTTTTCCATCAATTTTTACGCCAACTCGTGGTAATGCTTCAATTGAGAAATCACCTTTTTTTAACCTATTAAGATAAATCGGAAATTGTTTGAGATCAGTCTGGGCTAAAAATCCACTAGACTCGTATTCATTTATTCCAAGAACTGGAATTGTAGAATTTTCAACATTATGAAAATATTTTCTAACCCCTCGGTCTCCTCCAGTTACTATGACATAGTCAATGTCTTTTCCAAGAGGTTTTTTTCCAACGTATACAGTCTCTATTCCATGGCTTTCAAGTGATTGTTTTATTGATTTTACAGTCTGTTCTTGGTCTTGACTATAGATTGCAACCTTCACAGTCTAGATTCTATTTTCACACAATAAAAGCTTAGACACTTGAGAATTGCATCAGATTGTAAAGATATGCCGCATTTCTCTCAGTATCTCCTCCCGCTGGAACCTTGTCAAGACCTGTGGCACGTGTCTCAAGGGCAGCTTGTGCAGCACCAACTGCAAAGCAGATTGCCCATATCGGGTCTTTTTCCTTCAAATAAGAACAGGTAAAAGATGCGCAGAAAATGTCACCAACCCCGGTTGTGTCAGCAATTTGCATATTTGGAATTTTCAAGTGATACATCCTGTCTTTTACAAGCATTGTGATGTCTTGCTTGTTAGTATAAAGAACATGCTTGACACCTTTTTTTTGCAAGGCAATCATCGCATCTTTTTCTCTCAATCCTGTAAGGTAGAATGCCTCATCAGGGTCTGCCTTGAGTGCGGTTATTTTTGACAGGTCAAGAATGGTTTTTTCAAAAAATATTTTGTTGTCATTTGCTACACGGCGAAGATATCCTTGAGGATCAAGTAATGTAAAATCAAAATTTTCTTTTATTTCATCCAGTGTATCTTCAGATACTTCATCAAAGACAGGACTTACAATTGCACCATCTGCATCAGACGTTATGGATTCAATAGGATCACATTTTGTTTTAAGATAGAGTTCGCGCTCTGTTCCAGAAATATTGAGCAGGAATCTAGTAGTTGGATTTTCAGATATCGAACTCTGTGAAAGAAAGATTCCTTTTTTTTCAAGTGCGGATTTGAATGAAAAGTCTGTCCCTGCTTTTGTGTGAAGGTCAATTTCAAATTTCATGTTTTTTGCAGTAAGACCACAATAGCATGCCGGGCCTCCAGCTGTCGTAGTTATTGTACCGTTTTGAGATATCTCATCTATTGTACAATGTGAAAAAATTGTAATCTTCATTTGATTTCATGTCGATACCTTTCCATTTAGTCCTTTTTCTGACTCTTTAGGCAGGATTGGCAGATTGTTTTGCCGTTATCTATTACGATCTCAACATTTGAGCTCAGGCATACATGACACAAGCCACGCATATTCCAATTTGAAATTATATCGAATTTAAATTTTAATAGATGCTCAAATCAAAGATCTGTACAATACACAAATGATCGTTTTGCACAATCTGGAAAATGTGCCATCAAAACAAGAATTTGTGGCACCTGGTTACAAATTTAACAAAAACAAGACTGTCAAATATCGTTATAAAGAGGCTCCATACAGGTAAAACATGCCACTAAAGCGCGCTAGTCGTGGACGAAAGAAGGGAGGAAAGGGTTCCTCTGACCGTATCCAGTGTACAAACTGCGGTGCTACAGTCCCACGAGACAAGGCAAAGAAAGTAACATCAAGATTAAACTTGGTAGAGCACACTTTGGCAAAGGAATTAAGAGCTCAAGGCGCATACATTGCAGCACCAACAGTACTCAAATGGTACTGTATTTCATGTGCAATACACTTTGGAATCCTGAAAATCAGATCAGCAGATTCAAGGCGCCAAACTGGCAGACTACGATAGTCTAGTCTTTTATTCCGTGAGCTGTTGTTATTATTCTCTGAACAAATGTAATTCCAGCAATTATTGTAACAATAACTACAGCATAATTTAGAAAACCAATCATTCCAATTATTGCAATTACTAGTAATCTTTCGGCACGTTCACCTATACCTATACCCTGAAGCTGGACTCCAAGAGATTCTGCTCTTGCCCTCGTATAACTAACAAGCAGTGATAGCCCTATTGCCAACAGTACAAGATAGCCTTGTTGATACCCTCCAATTAAAATTCCAAGAAATATTGCAACTTCAGCAATCTTGTCAAAGACGGAATCTAAAAACGCGCCTTTTTTAGATGTCTTTCCAGTGATGCGTGCTACTTGGCCATCAACAATGTCAAAAAATCCTGAAACAAGCAACAAGATGCCTCCTAAAACAAAAGAATATTCCAGATGAATTGCATAAACTATTGCAGATGCAAACGCAAAGCCCAATCCTATTGCAGTCCAGAAATTTGCTGACAATCCTGTTGCAGCAAAAACTTTGCCAATGTTTTCCAAGGTAGGCTTGAGGGCCTCTCTAAAGTTGTTAAGCATCTGATACCAGCCACATATCTAACAATAATTTATACCATGTATCTAAGAGCATGTCTGACAAAATTTCTTGTGCTTTGAACAAAAAATCAAAAAATCTGATATAATAGTGCGTTTTAGAACTCTCATGGGCCTCATATCAAAAGGTGCAAAATGCAGTGTCACAGGATGCGATAATGACGGTGTGCGTTCCCTTACAGCCTCAAAGGTAGATGGAACTGGAGTGGGAATTCCTCATGGTTTGAAAAAGGCGATTCTTTGTAAAGAACACTACAAAGAGTGGAAAAAGGCAACAAAGGACGACAGAGACACAGAAAAAGCAAGATTCAGTCGATTCTAGTTAGGCAAGTAACACATCTCTTGATTTTCTTTATTAAATTTCAGTTTTAGAAATTTTCCAACCTAACTCTTTTTGTTAAAATATGCCTTGGACAGGTCTTCATAATACTTTGGCAGTTTCTTGTACAGCCTCTTTGGCTTTCTTGGCTTTTCATTGCTTAGTGCATAAAGACAGAGTATCGGAAATGCAATGGTTGCATCAGTGTATACCATTATCACGTCTTCATGTGCATCTTTTACCTTGCCCCAGCTCTTTCCTTCTTGCAATGTCGCACCAGAAAGACCGCCAGTATCTGGTCGTGCATCAGTAATTTGAATAATGTAATTTTGTCCACCATGACCTAAACCAAGTATCTGATCTAACAATGGACCTGTTTGCTGTGCAGTATTTTTTGGTACACCTCCACCCAACTCCAAGATGCCGGATTTTTTGGAATGGTACAAAATTGCCGCTTGCTCAATTATTTCTCGTACAAAGTCAAGACTGTGTATCTTATTTTCAAGTCGTAATGGTGCCAAGTCTAATGCAAGTGACGAGTCCTTCAAAGTGGACACGTAGACTGGAACATCATAATCGTATGCGGTTACAACAAAACTGCGTTCTGGATTTTTGGAATGTTGTTTAGAGTATTTTCCCATTTCGTTACAGAATTCAGCTGTTGTAAATGGCTTGTCAAGCAAATTCTTTGTAAACATTTTCTGTACAATCTTGTCTTCTGCCTTGAGGGTTTCATCGCCTTTGATATAGACATCTCTTATTCGCACAATGTCTTTCTCATATAGTATCATGTCATCTACCTCAAAGTGTCCCTGTTTTACAGGCAAATTCCACGCAAAATGGTCCTCATGGTATACGTTTGCTCCAGTGGAAACAATCCAGTCAACAAAGCCACGCTCTATCAGGGACTTGAATAGGCCTCCGAATCCAACAGGTGTCATTGCGCCTGCCACGGTAAGGCATATTGTAGCGTCATCTTCAATCATTTTACAGTATAACTTGGCAGCATCTCCGAGTTGCCTGGCGTTATAGCCAGTACTTGCAAAAATTTCTACCAGATCATCAATACCCATGTTGGGTTTTATCTTCAGGTGAGGAATGTCTTTTCCCTTGAAATTATGATGATCCACGAACGACTAACTTATTTTTGGGTTAAATAAATACTTGTAAGGTTTTACACAGAATAAGACCAAATACATTTGAAGGTAAAACAAAAGTAGAAATTTTATTCTGGAATTTCTACTTCTCTTGCATCATGTCGGGAGATTTCTTTATGCATAACAACATGAGACTTTTCTTTGAAAGTCAGATTACACCTATAACAATGCCATGCTGTCATGCTCATGCAGATTATATTATAATTTTCATATTTAAGACGTGTGCACAAATTGTTCATATCAATGATACTAGACAATTTTTCAGAAGAATCATTCTGTTGTAAATCATTATTTTATACCACAAAATCAAGACAGTTGTTTTCCACATAGTATTTTAAGAAGAAACCAGAAGTTGGAGTCGGATGCAAGTTTTCAAAGAGGAAAAATGGGATCTAAGCGAACTTGTAAAGGATCCCGAGTCACCACATTTTGAAAAACGCCTAAAAATCATACAAAATAATGTCAAAAACTTTGAGAAGAACAAAAAGATACTCAAGTCTACCATATCCGAGAAGAAATTCATGTCAATGCTTCACACATTGGAAGACATTACAGATGAATTTGGCAGAGTTTCAGGCTATGCATCATTAGAATATTCATCAGATACCCAGTCAGACAAGGCAACATCGCTGGTTTCAAGGATGAGAAAGTTGGGGGCCCAGCTTGAAAACCAGACCCTGTTTTTTGACCAATGGTGGAAAAAGCAGATTGACGAGAAAAACGCCCAGAGACTGATGAAGTCATCAGGAGAGTTGCACGAGTTTTTAAGATACAAGAGGTTACTTGCCAAATATTCCCTCACAGAGCCAGAAGAAAGGATAATCAATACACTAGACGTCACTGGACACTCTGCCCTTGTCAAAATCTATGACAAGATAACAAACGCGTTTGTCTTTGAGGTAAAAATCGATGGCAAGACAAAAAGATACAACAGGGAAGAATTATCAGTTCTGATTCGAAGCCCCAAGCCAAAGACAAGGGAGATTGCATACAAGGCGTTATTGTCAGAGTTTGACAAGAACAAGGGCGTTTTAGGAGAGATTTATCAGAATATAGTCTCAAACTGGAAAGACGAGTGCATCCAGATACGAGGATACTCATCTCCAATATCTGTTAGAAACATTGGAAATGACACTGACGACAAGACAGTTGATGCATTGTTGTCTGTCTGCAAGAAAAACTCGGACGTGTTTCGCAAGTTCTTTTTGCAAAAGGCTCACATATTGAAGATGAAAAAATTACGACGATACGACATTTATGCACCGATTCAAAAAAGAGAGGAAAAAAAATACAATTATGACAAGGCAGTAAAACTTGTTCTTGATACCCTAAATGATTTCAGTCCACAGCTAAGTGAATATGCCAAAAGAGTCTTTGTCCAAAGACATGTAGATTCTACCATCAGACCAGGAAAAAGAAGCGGGGCATTTTGCAGCACCATATCTCCAAAGTTAACACCATACGTCTTGGTAAACTTCAAAGGCAGAACAAATGACGTATTCACTTTGGCACATGAGCTTGGTCATGCAATACACAGTGTGGCAGCATCTGGAAAATCAATATTCATAGCTGAAGCCCCACTGCCACTTGCAGAGACAGCCTCTACATTTTCTGAAATGTTGTTATTCAACAAGATTTTGGACCAAGTCTCAGACGATGAGCAACAATCCATACTGGTTGAACATCTAGATGACCTGTATGCTACAGTGGGTAGACAAGCATACTTTACACTCTTTGAGATAGCAGCACATGAAAAGATTGGAAACGGAGCCATGGTTCAAGACATCACATCAGAATACATGAAGACCTTAAAGGATCAGTTTGGCAATTCGGTAGAAATTACTCCAGATTTTGGAGCAGAGTGGACATGCATACCGCACTTTTACCATTCTCCGTTTTACTGTTATTCGTATTCATTTGGCAACTTACTATCTTTGTCGCTATACCAGAGATACAGAAAGGAAGGCAGAGGATTTGCTTCAACCTATGTAGACATACTGGCGGCAGGCGGCTCTAAAAAACCAGAAGACCTACTCAAGGAGCATGGAATTGATATCGCATCTGAGAGTTTCTGGCAAGAAGGTTTTGAGTACATCAAAAATCAGACAGAGAGACTCTCCAAAGTTATTAATTAAAAGCGCCTGGCAGTCAAGCGCCCCCAACTGCCAGGCAATGTTCCCCTACGGTTTGAACCGATGTCAATGGCCTTATGTACACATTATAATTTAAACCTAGAGTTTAGATCGAGAACTATTTTATTTTATGACGACCATTACTTGCCAAGTGAAATATCCACGATGCTGCAATAAAGAACCCGAGTACTTGATCACTTATGATTGCGGGCCAGACCCACAGCAGACGATGCTTGTCTGCAAAAGCCATTACAAGGAAGAGCCATTCCAGAGGTTTGCAATAAAGATAGAAAAATTAAGAGAATAACTTAATAGTTCGATTTCAAAAAATTGTTGTAATTGAAAAGCATTCTTGTGTTGTCGATAATTTTCACGTTACTTTTGACTTCATTTGTTTCAGTATATGCACAACAACCGCAACTTGCGTCATATCGTGAAACAGCTCACATACTAGTTGATGAAAAAGTACAGAACAAGACCACGGCGTTTGTCACCCTGGCATCAACAAGTCCAGTAGAGATGCGAGTCCCAGCAGATCTTAGCGTGAAGATACAAAACACTGCAAACGTAACATCAGTTGTAATTACAAATGCAGAAAATTGCATCGTAGGAGTTCAGGACCAAGGATGCATCTTGGTAAACATTGTTTCCCCATCGCTAGTAGAAACTTATGACATCAACAAGATCCAAGCAGAAGCAAAACAAGTAGGAGACAGCCTTATCGATAACATAAACAAGGCATTTGCAACAAATGCACAATTTAACAGCGTCTATGTAAATCCAAAAGGAGACCTGAGCAGTGCACTAGGTACATCTGGTGCAGTATCTGGAAACAGGACAATATCTGTCATATATACAATGTCAAGACCTGATTCTTCATATCTTTTTGATGGACTGACTGCAATCTTGATTCCAAAACAAATTCGTGATGACGGAGGATTTTTTACTGCAGCACAAAAGATGGCACAAGATTCCAATTCCACTGTAACGTTTGTTATCACTCCGGGACAAGGAGCATCACTCTATCAGTTACAAATATCAAAACAAGTACCAATCACTGGTCCAGTCACCACAGTCAAACCACTGGAATTGTTCGGAGTTGACAAGCTTCAAAGATCAACTTACTTTGATGTGGGATTCTTTCCCTTGAATTCCATTTTAGATGTAACTGCAATATCAAATGAAAACATTGCAATCACAAACCACGGAGGAGATTTGGCTCCAAGTGCAATCAAGGACGGGCAAAAGTTTCCAACAGACTTGACGAAATCAGGATGGATAATAGACCCAGAGTACGGACAAAAGGTATCTGCAGTATACTTGTTTGGAAAAGATACTTCAGTTACAAGTGACCAAGCCTTTCTGACGTTAGGCAATACAATGCCAACAGATAATGTATCCAGACAAGACAACAGCACATCCCAACCACCAGTTTCAAAAGTTTCTAACAACTATTCCATTTACGTTTTGATTGGCATAGTTGCAGCAGGCGGAGCTGCAGTATACTTGTTCATGAAACGAAGATAAGAATTTAGAGAATCAATACTGCTGCTGTAAATACCGTAGTCCATTGACCTTTTGCGTCACCGACTGCGCTCTGGGTTATGTTTCTTGTCTTGTATATTTGTCCAGATATCTTCCATTGTTGTCTTTTTACATCCCAGCTCTTGTTTACATCAAATGAAATTCCAAGTGATGATGCAAGCATTTGTGCTGCAATATCTTCTGCATAGTCACCTGCTTCCTTTTCAGTCTCTCCAAATGAGACATATTCTGAGAGATAACCATACTTTGTCTTGTCCTTTGGCTCGGCAATTCCAACAGATGCAGCCATCAGCCTATGTGGTTCATTGCTCTCTTGCCTAGAATAGATTGCAAAAGTCACGCTACCAGGCCTTATCAATTTCAGCCCTTCAGCTTTTGGAATCACTTTACAGCCAGGAGGAAATATACTTGAGATCAAAACCAAATTTGTTCCGGCGATTCCTGCATCTCGCAATGCATATTCAAAACTTGTCAGCCTATCAGCATGAACGCCCTTACCTTTAGTAAGGAAAATTTTCTTGGCTACTAAATCTAGCACAAGTCAAGTCTTAACTCACATCTTTAAAAATATAATGAAAGTACGCTTTTTGACCATTAAATGAAGTTAGATCGGTGAAAAATCTTCGGC